>JAEETC010000185.1 GCA_016286585.1 Prevotella sp.
CAACACGGCTACTATGTGATAACGAGCAACTTTATCAACCCACATACGAATACCTGCGGGTGACGCTGATAGGAGCACCGGCCTACTTGCTGATGTGGGGCCTTGACACGATGGTCAGCGTTGATGGTAGTCCGCGCCTGGTGTCGGTATCCATCTTGGTGGACAATGCACTTCACTTGTTGCTCGACGTGGTGTTCATCAAGTATTTCGGCTGGGGCATCGAGGGCAGCGCATGGGCTGCCGTCATCGGTCACGTTGTTGGCATCGCCATGATGGCCATTCATTTCCTTTCCAAGGAGAATCATCTGCGACTTGTTTTTGGGCGCCAGCAACCGGTTCTCGGCTCTATCATCTCTCAGGGCGCACCGCTGGCCATCGCCTCCATCTGTCTGACCGTACTGATGTTTGCATCCAACAAAATCATATTGTCATCCTTGGGGCGTACGGGTATCTATGCCTTTGCCCTCTGCATGAACCTGCTGCTGATATACAACCTGTTCCTGGGTGGCGTCTGCCGCACTATCCAGTCGCTGGGCTCCATCCAAGTGGGGAAGGGCGACAACGAGGCTTTTACACTGGTGCTGCGCAAGTCGTTCAACTTCATTACCGTAGCGATGGTCATCACCTGCATTTACGTATGGATATGGCCCGAGAGCATCGTGATGCTCTTTGGTGCCAACGAGAGCGATATGATTACCGAAGGATGCCGTGCCTTGCGCATCTTCGCTGTCAGTCTCATCCCTTTCTGCTACATCTACACCATCATGATTGTCTATAAACTCTACAACCATCACCACATGGCACTCTTCATCTCCTTTGCCCTATCGCTGACGGTCATCCCCGTGCTGTGGCTGTTTTCCCTGTATGCTGAAGAATGGATATGGTATGGTTTCCTGACTGCCTACACCATTGAGATGGTGGCCATCTTCGTGCTCCACAAGACGACACATGTCAAGTTTGAATTAACAGATAATAAACAATAGATTAAAATAGATTATGAAGACTTCAGCCCCCTTAAAAAAATCGCAATTTGGCCTTTATGTGGAGTGCGCTCAGCACCCGGGCGAGGCGTATTACAACATTCCTTATCTATATACGTTCGACGGCAGTCTGGACGAGGACAGGCTCAAGACGGCTATAGAAGCTGCTGTAGCCGCCCATCCCACTCTCCTGACACGCATAGGAGTGGACGAACACGGCGACCCGATACAGACGGTCGATGACACAGAGAAATGGACGCTGGAAGTTGAGCATGTCACAGACATCAGGGATGCCATAGAAGGCTTTATCCAGCCGTTCGACATCTATAACGACCATTTCTTCCGCATGCGGATGCTGCGAGACGATGAGCACTACTATTGGCTCCTGGACATCCACCATATCATTGGCGACGGCTCGACGCTGAAGGTGCTCCTGGACGACATAGGGGCAGCCTACGAGGGCAAGGAACTGACACCCGAGACGATCACGATGGCCGAGTTGGCCTTAGAAGAAGAGGAACAGCGAAAGACGCCACAGTTCGAGGTGGACAAGCAGTGGTATGCACAGGAGTACGACTGCGGCGACTGCTTCTCTACCTTGTTGCCCGACCTTGACGGAACTGAGGACTCGGACGGTCTGGAGGCGCGGTGCATGAATGTGGACAGTTCCCGCGTGGATGCCTTCTGCCGCGAGCATGGCATCTTCAAGAGCACCCTCTTCACGGCGGCCTACAGTTTCCTGATGGCTAAATACAATAACGAGCAGGCGGCGCTGTTCAGCACCATCGTCAGTGGTCGCAACGACCGCAGGACGGCAAAGACGGTCGGTATGCTGGTCAAGACAGTGCCCGTGTATGCACACTTCACCGACGAGACGACCGTGCTCGATTTCCTGAAGGCCGGACAGGAGCAGATGACGGGTTGCAGGGAGCACGGGCTATATGCATATACCGACGCGGTGAACGACCTGAACCTGCAGATAGGTACCTATTTTGCCTGGCACGGCTTTGTGCTCGACAATGTAGAGGTTGGCGGTAAGCACGTGCAGTCGGAACAGCTGTGCAACACCACCTTGGGAGTACCCTTCTTCGTGAAGGCACTCATCCAGGACGGCCATTACCTCGTGAAGGCAGAGTACAAGACCAATCTATATTCACAGCAGTTGGTCAGCCAGTTCCTGGAGAGCTATGAGAATGTAGTGGAGGGTTTACTTACTGAGACCAAGCTCTCGGACATCCAGATTGCCAGCCCATCGCAAGTAGAACTGCTCGATACGTTCAACGATACCGACAGGCCATACGACGACACACAGACCGTCGTCTCGCTGTTCCGCCGTCAGGCGAAGGCAACGCCAGATGCCGAAGCCGTCGTCTTCAAGGACCACCGTTACACCTATGCCCAGGTGGACGACATCAGCGACCGCATAGCTGCCTATATCGCATCCAAAGGACTGGGCATTGGTGATTCCGTGTCTGTCATCATTCCTCGCTGCGAGTGGATGGCTATTGCCTCGCTCGGCGTTCTGAAGGCTGGCTGTGCCTATCAGCCGCTGGACCCCAGTTATCCTAAGGAGCGTCTGAACTTCATGGTGAAAGATGCTGCTGCCCGCCTGCTCATTGCCGACGAGTCGCTGCGTGAGTTGGTAGATGAATACGCTGGCGAAGTGTTGCTGACGAAAGACATTGCCAGTCTTCCCGCCCTCACAGCGGAAGCAAAGTCTCAACTCTCAACTCTCAACGCTCAACTTTCCCCATCCGACCGTTTCATCCTGCTCTATACCAGCGGATCGACAGGTGTTCCCAAAGGCTGCCAACTGACGCATGCCAATCTGGTGTGCTACTGCAACTGGTACTGGAAATATTACGACCTGAAGCCAGAGCACAACGTGGCTGAGTATGCCAGCTATGGCTTTGATGTACACCAGGAGGGCATCTATCCGCCACTGACGGGCGGTGCTACCGTACACATCATTCCTGAGGAGCTGCGCCTGGACCTTGTGTCGCTCAACGAATACCTGGAGCGCGAACACATCACCCATACCTTCATGACCACACAGGTGGGCTATCAGTTTGCAACGAACATCGAGAACCACTCCTTGTTGCACCTCTCGGTGGCGGGCGAGAAACTGGCCAGTATCGCTCCGCCTCAGGGCTATCAGTTGCACAACGGCTATGGCCCCACAGAAGCCACCATCCTCATCACTATCTATCCTATTACAAAGAAAGATACGGACGTGCCCATCGGAAAGCCTATGGACAATGTGCGGCTTTATGTAGTCGACCAGCATGGACACCGTCTGCCTGTGGGTGCTTTGGGTGAATTGTGGGCAGCCGGACCGCAAGTGGCCCTCGGCTACCTGAACCGTCCTGACAAAAACGCAGAAGTATTTGTCCAGAATCCATTTACCACCGAGGAGAAATACATCCGTGCCTATCGTACAGGCGACATCGTGCGCTACCTGCCATCGGGCGACATCCAGTTTATTGGCCGCAGGGATGGCCAAGTGAAGATCCGTGGTTTCCGCGTCGAGTTGAAGGAAGTGGAGGCCGTTATCCGCCAGTTCCCGGGCATCAAGGATGCCACGGTGCAGGCTTTCGACGACCCTAACGGCGGTAAGTTCATAGCGGCCTACATCGTCGGCGACGAGCAGATTGACATCAATGCCCTCAACAACTTTATCCTGGAGGAGAAACCGCCATACATGGTGCCTGCCGTGACGATGCAGATTGAAAAGATACCGCTGAACCAAAACCAGAAGGTGAACAAGCGCGCCTTGCCGAAACCGGAAAAGCCAATAGACAATAGTGAACAGCCATCAGCCAATGTACCCATGAATCTGCTTGAGGAAGAGTTGCATGAGATGGTTGCCGACATCATCGGCAATACCGATTTTGGCATCATGACCGTTTTGGGACATGCTGGTCTGACTTCTATCTCTGCCATCAAGCTGGCCATACAGGTGAACAAACGCTATGGCATTACGCTTGACGCGAAATCACTGGTAAAGAACGGTACGCTGCAAAGCATTGAAAATGAGATACTGAAAGAGTGGAAAGTGGAAAGAGGAAAGTGGAAAGAGAATAGTTCCGAAGGGCAGAATCCGTCACAGGTCATGTCTCCTTCCTCTTTCCACTTTCCTCTTTCCTCAAAAGACACCCTTCTCCCCTCTGCCCCCTTGAGCTACGCCCAGACAGGTGTCTATCTCGACTGCCTGAAGAATCCCACATCGACGCTGTACAATATTCCATATTGCATTAAGTTCCAGAGGAATACGGACGCAACAGCACTTGCCGAAGCCGTCAGGACGCTCGTCAAGGCGCATCCTCAGATGACCGTTCACTTTGTTAATGGCCAAGAAGGCATCAGCCAGGCCGTTGATTTGGAGCAGGCAGCAGAGATACCCGTCAAGCAGATGAGCGAGGAGGAACTGACTCAGTATAAACAGGATTTCGTAAAGCCCTTCGACCTCAGCACGGGTCCGCTCTATCGTTTTGAGATAGTGGTTACAGAACAGCAGACCTATCTGCTGATGGATGTGCATCATCTTGTGTTCGACGGTGGCTCTTCCGACATCTTCCTGCAACAACTATGCAGCATCATGAACGGTGAGACGATCGAAGCCGAAGACCAGAATTATGCAGCATACGTGACAGCAGAGAAGGCCGCTGAAGGTGGGGCAGACTATCAGGCTGCTGCCGACTTCTTCAAACAACGGCTGTCTGTGGTAGAAGCCGCTACGGAGGTTCGTCCCGACCTGCCGAATCCCCATAAGGGTACTATCAGCAAGGCCGTCGCCACACTTGACTTCGAGGCTATAGAAGCCTTCTGCCGCAAGAGCGATATTACGCCTGCCCATCTGATTCTCACGGCTGTCAATTATTCACTATCGCGCTTTGCCAACACTGAGCAGGTTTGTATCACCACCGTGTCAAGCGGTCGTTCCAACCTGCATATCCGCAACACCGTGGGTATGTTTGTCAACACGCTGGCCCTGAGTGCTACTGTCGGAAAACAGACCGTGAAGGAATTTCTGCAGGAGGTCAGCGAAAACTTCGACGAGACATTGCGCCACGAGAACTATCCGTTCGCACAGATTGCCGCTGACTATGGACTGACGGCTGAGATACAGTATGTCTATCAATTGGGCGTGAACAGCCAGTACGTCTGTCAGGGTGCCCCGCTGGAAATAGAGAATATGGAACTCCAGATACCCAAGTTCCCCATCACTTTCTTCATTGCTCCGGTGGCCGGACAGCCCAGTGTCTGTGTGGAATATGATAATGGCAAGTATTCCTCCCACTTGATGCAGAGCCTCGCTGATGCCGTGAAAGTGACGGTAGAACGGATGATGGCAAAGCCCGACGCAGCCTTGACCAGCATCAGCATTGTCAGCGACGAGGAGGCAGAGCGTATTATTAAAATAGGTACGGGTAAGGAGATTGATGTAGACCTGAGCAAGACCTTTGCCAACCTCTTTACGGAGCAGGCCCAGAAAACGCCCGATGCACCCGCCGTGGTGGACAGGGACAGCCTGCTGACTTATGGTGAGATGGACCGCTATTCGAATGCACTGGCCCACCAACTGATAGACTTTGGAGTCGAACCCAACGACTTCGTCTGCGTGATGCTCGACCGTTTCAAGGAGTTCCCACTCTCCGTACTGGCCATCCACAAGGCCGGTGCGGCCTATACACCGCTGGACTTCGAATATCCCAACGAGCGACTGAGCTACATGCTGGAGAATTCGGAGTCGAAGGTGCTCATCACCACGCACGATGTGCTGGCTGCCAAGCAGGCAGAGGGCAATTTCAGCACAGCTGCTGCCAAGACGTTCTTCATCGATGACTTCATGGAAAGTGTGACTGGTTCAGTGGTCGCCGACACCTTCGCCCCCATCGACCTCTCCTCACCCGACGGGCTGGCCTACATGATTTACACCTCCGGTTCTACGGGTAAACCTAAGGGTGCCATGCTCCATCAGGCTGGTCTGCGTAATTTCATTGCTGTGGTCATCGACATGGAGAAACTGACGGCCAATGACCGCATCAGCGGACACCGTTCGTTCTCGTTCGATGCGCATATCGAGGATATGT
>JAEETC010000186.1 GCA_016286585.1 Prevotella sp.
GAGTCCTCTCTGGACGATAATACGGTTGACGCATGACCCTGACAAACGGCTACGTCATCTTGAGGAATGTGCGGTTCCATGCTTTTCATGGGGTGATGCCACAGGAACAGCAGGTGGGTGGTGATTTCCTGCTCACGCTGCGGGTGGGTTATCCGCTGGCCAAAGCGATGGAGAGTGATGAGGTGGTAGATACCCTCAATTATGCGTCACTCTATACCTTGGTTAAGCAGGAGATGGACCAACCCTCACAATTGTTGGAGCATGTGGCTGGCCGTATCGCAAAGGCCGTCATGAACGTCTTCCCCGCCGTGACGTCTGTCGATTTAGAATTGACGAAGCAGAATCCACCGATGGGGGCCGACTGCGATGGCGCTACCGTGGAGATGCACTTTAGTTTATAGTTTACGGTTTACAATTTATAGTTTACAGTTGAATAGATTAAGGTATATAATAATAGGTGTAGGACTGCTTTGGGCGGTTGGTGTCATGGCTGCGAAGAATAACTTCACGCTCGTGATAGATGCCGGTCATGGTGGTCGTGACACGGGTGCCATTGGTTATGGCAAGGTCAAGGAAAAAGACCTGACACTGAAGTTTGCCCTGGCCTTTGGTAGACTGGTAGAACAGAACTGCCCTGACGTGAAGGTGGTTTACACCCGCAAGACGGATACCTTTGTGGAGTTGTACCGTCGTGCGGAAATTGCCAACAAGAACAAGGCTGATCTGTTTATCTCCATCCATATCAATGCCCTTCCGAAGGGCAAGACGGCTCATGGGTTCCAGACGTATACCCTTGGCACGAGTAAGCGGACGGGTAAGAAGACGGGCGTGTTGGAGAACCTTGAGGTTGCTAAGCGTGAGAATGCTGTTATTCTTTTGGAGAAGGATTACAAGCAGACCTATCAGGGCTATGACCCGAATTCGCCTGAGAGTAACATCATGTTTGAGTTCATCCAGGACAAGAACATGGAGAATAGTGTGGAACTGGCTAAGTATATGCAGAAGTATGTCTGTCAGGCTACGGGTCGTCAGGACATGGGGGCCCAGCAGGATAATCTGGCAGTGCTGCGCTTGTCGTCGATGCCGGGCTGTCTGGTGGAGTGTGGCTTCATCTCCACCCGTGACGAGGAGAGCTTCATGAATTCCAAGTCAGCCCCGGAGAAATATGGCCGTGGTCTTTTCAATGCTTTCCTGGCTTATCGGCGACATCATGGCGGTAGTCAGACCATTGCCTATCTGCCTGAACCCAAACCAGAGGCACAGCCAGAGGTGACACCTGAGGAATTGGCCAACGTACAACTTGAGGTGGTACCTGTGCCAGTTCAGGAAATCAAGGTGGAACAGGTGCCCGAGGCCAAGCCCGATACAGAACCCGTACCGCCATCGCAGCCGAACCCCACAGCACCAGTCGTATCGGCACCGGTCTTCAAGGTGCAGATTCTCACCAGTTCAGAAAAGCTGTCTTCTCGTGATGCCCGTTTCAAGGGGGTGAAGGATGTCAGTTCTTATAAGGATGGTGCCCTGTATAAGTACACGGTGGGCGAGTCGACAGACTATAATGCCATCCTCCGTATGCGTCGTGGGTTGGCTGCTACCTTCCCGCAGGCTTTTGTCATTGCCTTCAGGGATGGGGAGCGTATGGACATCAATGAGGCGATTAGGGAATTCAAAAAGAAGTGAAACATCAAAAGTGACAGATATGAAGAAGTTTAGTAAGGAATTACAAATCGCTTTGGTGGCGTTGGTAGGTATTGTCGTGCTTTATTTCGGTTTGCAGTTCCTGAAGGGACTGACCGTCTTCTCTACCGACAATAACTATTATGTGAAGTTCAAGGATATCAGCGGTCTCTCTGCTTCCAGTCCTATCTACGCCAATGGTTACCGTGTGGGTGTGGTTGAGAATATCATCTACGACTTTGAACACCAGGGTGATATCGTGGCAGTGGTCGGTGTCAACAAAGAAATGCGGGTGCCTCGTGGCAGTACGGCTGAGATTGCCAGCGACCTGTTGGGTAATATCAAGCTGGAACTGAAGCTTGGACCAAATCATGCTGACGTCCTGGCTCCTGGTGATACGATATATGGTGGCCTGCAACAGGGCATGATGGCCAAGGCTGCGGACATGTTGCCACAGGTGCAACAGCTATTGCCTAAGCTCGATTCCATCCTTGCCAGCGTGAATTTTCTCCTGGCAGATCCGGCGATTGCTAACTCATTGCATAACATCGAACAAATCACAGGTAGTCTGACCCGCGCTTCAGACGAGCTGAACCGCCTGACGGCCAGTCTGGATCGTCAGATGCCCCAAATGCTGGAGAATGCCGACGGTTTGTTGGCAAACACCAATAACCTGACGAAGAATCTGAATGATTTGGATTTAGCTGCCACCTTACAGAAGGTAGACCGGACTCTGCATAATGTGGAGCAGATGACAGCCAAACTGAATAGCAATGAAGGTACCCTCGGCTTGCTGATGCGTGATCCGGAACTCTATCAGAACTTGAACGCTACGATGGCACATGCCGACTCGTTAATGAAGGACCTGAAGGCTCACCCAAAACGCTATGTGCATTTCTCGGTTTTCGGCAAAAAAGATAAGTAGAATAGATTTTGTCTAAATAATGTATCGCTGGCGGCCGTCACTTTCGTCATGGTCTGAAATCCTTTGCTTACAATGAATTTCAAGATGATAGACGTGATGAAATCTGGATGTGTTATAAATAGGCGGTATTTTGTCAACGTATTGATTATCAGTTACTTCTATATTTGCAACACCTTCTGTTGATAGTCAGATTCGTGAAACATTCTAACCTCCAATTTATGAGAGAGTTACGTGGTTTTGTACACACATAGACACTTTTTATGGATTTGCATGATTCAAAAAAAAGTGCGAACTTTGCACCGCAATTATAAACACAAGCCTAAGTCTTGTAGTAAGTAAAATTTAATTAGAAAAGAAATAACGCCGAATGAACAACAGTCACAAGACGCTTTGGGATGAATGCCTCCGTCTGATCCAGGCTAACGTCACTGAGCAGCAGTATAAAACGTGGTTCGCACCAATCGTCTTCGAGTCTTATTCGGAGACAGAGCATACGCTCCTGGTGCAGGTTCCAAGTCCGTACGTGTACGAGTACTTGGAGCAGCACTACGTGGGACTGTTAGGCAAGGTTCTTGCACGGGTGTTCGGCGCCAATGTCAGACTGAGCTACCGTATTGTGACCGTCAAGGCGCTTCACAATGTGACTACTGACGTGGAGAGCGACGGTGCCAGTGTAGAGATCCAGCAGCCACAGGGTAGCAACAAGGCTCCTACGACGCTCGATGCCGCCACGCCCCAGCACTTGAATCCCCAACTTGATGCGAAGAAGACCTTCCAGAACTTCATCGAGGGTGATTCCAACAAGCTGCCTCGTACCGTCGGCCTCTCCATTGCCGAGCATCCGGGGAAGACCACTTTTAATCCGTTCTTTATTTACGGTCCATCTGGCTGTGGTAAGACCCATCTTGTGAATGCTATCGGCGTGCGCTGTAAGGAGACCTATCCCCAGAAACGCGTCCTTTACGTCTCTGCCCGCCTGTTCCAAGTGCAGTTTACCGACTCGGTGCGTCATAACACGACCAACGACTTCATCAACTTCTATCAGAGCATCGATGTGCTGATTGTTGATGATATTCAGGAGTGGATGAACTCCCCCAAGACGCTCGACACGTTCTTCCATATTTTCAATCATCTTTTCCGCATGGGGCGCCAGATTATCCTGGCTAGCGACCGTCCGCCAGTGGATCTCCAGGGCATGAAGGATCGTTTGTTGACCCGTTTCGCCTGTGGCCTGATAGCCGAATTGGAGAAACCTAATGTGCAGTTGTGTGTCGATATCCTCCATGCGAAGTGCCGTCGTGATGGTCTGAAGATTCCTGCCGATGTCATCCAGTATATTGCAGAGACAGCCAACGGCAGCGTCCGTGATCTTGAGGGAGTCGTCAACTCGCTGATGGCTTATTCCATTGTCTACAACACCAATGTTGACATGCGTCTGGCTGAGCGTATCATCAAACGGGCTGTGAAGGTCGACAACCATCCGCTCACTGTTGATGAGATCCTTGAGAAGGTGTGCCGTCATTACAATGTCGAGCAGCGTCAGGTGTCTAGTAAGAGCCGTAAGCGTGATCTGGTGCAGGTCCGTCAGGTGTCGATGTACCTCGCTCAGAAGTATACGAAGATGCCGGCAGGACGTATCGGCCAGCTGATCGGCAACCGCGATCACTCGACGGTGATCCACAGTTGTAATGCCATCGAACAACGCCTGAAGGTCGACAAGACCTTCTCTGCCGAAATCACCAGCATCGAGAACTCTTTTAAACTCAAAAAATAGTCTCCGGAATTATATTTCTAAGGAATCCTCAGAGAACATCCAACGATAATCCAACGGCCTGGCTGCTCTACTAGTCCGTAGTCTCGGTAACTGACGTCAAAAAGGTTGTTGGCCTCGATGTATGCCTTCCATTTGGTTTGCTGCCATGTCAGTCGGGCATCTGTCACCATGTAGGGTTTATAGTGATTGACAGAGCCCTCAAAGTCAGTATAGCTCCCCACACGGTCCTGCCATCGATAGTCCAGGCCCAGACTCAAGTGTTTTATGAGTGGTAGATGGGCACTGACCACCAACTTATGTCGCAGATATTCAAGGGCATACTGCGACACGATACCAACTTCCTGATCCTTGTCTTGATGAATATAACTGTAAGAAACTTTGAACTTTGAACGATGAATTGTGAGCTGTAAGTCTGTTTCAATGCCAATGCTGTTGACAGTGGCGTGGTTCACGCTCTGCCACTCGGCCTCTTCGCCTTTTGAGGTGTCCATAATCCAGTCAATCATGTCCTTTCCGTGGTGATGCCAGAGGGTAGTGGATAGTTGACAGTTTACAGTTGACAGTTTACAGTTAACGTTTGTGCCGATCTCGAAGGCGCGCATCTCCTCTGGCTTCAGGTGAGGATTGGCGCTGTACCCCTGTAACTTGTAGTACATCTCCGTGAACGATGGCATCCGAAGTGAGGTGTTGTACGAAGCGTGCAGTCGCCATTGTGGGGTAGGGCGGTAGCTGACGTCTATACCAGGGTAGAGGGTCATATTCATGTTGCTCCATGTGTTTTTGACGGCTACGAACCCGGCTGATATTGTTAGATTATTTAGTAATAGATTGTGCTCCGCATACCCACTGATATTCGTACGGTTGACGCCTAAGGTGTAGTCGCGGTCCGTGCCGCTGATGTGGTGTGTCTGCGACAGAGGTTCTCCGAGATTTCCGCTGGCGAGGTCCTCGTTTCGGATCTCGGCGCCGAAGGCTGTTCGGTTCCTGACATGGTCTGGATGGGTACTTTCCCAGTCAAAATAGCTGCCCAAGCTAATGCCATAGACATCCGTGCGGTTATAGTTGAAGGGCATCAGATCGGGTCTTCCCCGATAACCTTCGTAGCGGTCGCGGTTCTGGTTCCAGTAGATGCTGCCGTTTATCCGCAGTCGGCCGCATTGGCTTTCTCCTTGAATGGCCGTGTAAAATTTTGTGGTATGTTCGTACTGATCGTCTGCCTGCCATTTTGGTGAGGCCCAGAAGGTGCTGGATCCCCAGCCTTTGTCTGCCAGTCCCAGGTGCCAGTGCAGTCGTATGCTCTCGTCCTTATACTGTCCCTGATAAAATGCTTTCGCACCGGTGTAGTCCGTGTTCAGGCTGCCGGCCTTCGAACGGCTCCAACCATCGTTCCGGCTATAGTTGGCGGATAGGCTGTGGCTTGTAGAGTGTGTTGTAGGGAGTGTGGAGTAGGATGCTCTTCCTCCAAGACTTGCATATCCGTATGAACCTCCTTCTGTATGTAGAATAATATTACTCTTTCTTCCATGCTCATCCTGCATCGGAATCCTTTTCGGAGAAGTGACAATATTGATCGCTCCGACGAGCGATGATGTCCCATATATCCTTCCTGCGGGACCCTCAATGACCTCGATCCTCACGATGTCATT
>JAEETC010000032.1 GCA_016286585.1 Prevotella sp.
CTAAAAATCAGTGAGATATGCAAAATATTCAACTAGTATTTTTATTAAAGAATGTAAATATATTTAGTTAAATAATATCATTGGAAATTAATATAAAAACGCGAGAGTTAACTTAACACCCTAGGACGGTTCTTTGACCCACTCGTTCGTAACGCTCGGCTATGCTGCTTGGCTCGTCCAAGAATATGCTTGCATGATTCGCTAAACGTGAGTAGTTTCGCAGCGTTTAGAACATCGCACTCTCGGGCTATTTGAGGCCAGCGGGATACATCCTCGCAAATACGAATAACAGTTTAATATTCAACTATTATTGGATGTTTTTTAACACAAAAGATGCAATTTGTTTACAGAAAAAACCGTACCTTTGCAAGCATCAACCAAGATCATAACATTTTTTAAGAAATATTCTCGAAAGGAATCTGCCACTTTGGGTACTAACTGTTTGAATTAACTCCCAAAAAGATGAATGAAATTGAATTAGAATTCACAAAACTGGTCCGAGAATACCGTAAGACAATTTACACGGTATGTTACTTTTTCTCAGACAATCCTGCTGATGTGGAAGACCTGTTCCAGGAAGTGTTGGTCAACCTCTGGAAAGGTTTTGCTAAGTTCCGTGGCGACAGCAGCCCGAAGACATGGATCTGGCGTGTCAGCCTGAACACCTGCTGCAACATTGAACGAGGCAAGAAACGGAATGTACCAACCGTTCCGCTACTGATCGACAAGGATGTGATGAGTGTTTCTGACGAGGGTGGTCGGCAGATCAAGATGCTCTATGAGCGTATCAACCGCCTTGAGTTGTTCGACCGCGCCATCATTCTTCTTTGGCTGGAGAGTATGCGGTATGATGAGATTGCCGCCATCGTGGGTCTCTCCACGGCAGCAGTCACCAGCCGCCTGTTCCGCATCAAGGAGCAGCTCAAATCAATGTCAAACAATTAAAACCGTAAAAGCTATGTCAGAGAATATCAATGAGCTCTTTGAGCTGGAGGAATTGAAAGCCACTTACAAACTGATGGATGAGCGGCTTGACAATCAGGAGATTGTGTCGAACGAACAGCTCCGCGAGACGATGGTTCGCAAGTTTACCGATATGCGCCAGAATCTGAAGGAAGGTATTATCTGGGGTAATCTGCTCTTTGTGCCTGTCTTTGCTTGGCATCTCTGGGCTACCAGCCGCCTGACGTTATTGGGCATGGTGATGCTGGCTGTCTACTGGGTCGCTTCGCTGGTGTTCAGGTTTGTCATACTCAGACGGACTAAGAAGGAAGACTATGGCGGCTACGACCTGAAGACCATGGTCGAGAAAGAGGCCAGTTACGCCAAGCATGTCAAGTGGGGTAGTGTGGTCATGCTTATATTCTGGGTAGCGTTTCTCATACAGTTGTTCTGGGGACGGGATCAAACGGAGTGGTTCATCTTCGGTATCATGCTCATGACCCTCCTCATGAGTATCACTTACCGCAAGCTGGTTATCAAGTACAAGTATAATGGCCAGAACATCGACCCTGCAACGGGCTCACCTCGCGTACTGGGCGGCAAATGGTTCACCATACCCATGTATATTCTCATAGGACTTGCGGCCTGCCTCTTCCTGTATATCTTCGTGATGACGTTCATTAATATCAGTGGCTTGGAGGGATGGCTACGCGGTATTAATATCGCCTCGCATCTCGTCGCAGTAACAATCATGGTGTTGGGTACCTTACATCATAGAAACAAAATCACGGTTTCGCGCCGTCTACTGATTATCCTGGCAGTCATAGCTATCACAATGGCCGCTACCGTTGTCGGCATCGGAATACTGCAGGACATCGCTGAGTTTACCCAGAGCACAAGCCTGTTGATGGTCGTCTGCCTCTCAGGCCTTGGCCTCTCCTGCCACAAGATGCGGAAATAACGTCAGTCAAGCTGTTTTCACGATTTATTCCCCTCAAATAATGATGAGGGGCCATGTATCTGACGGATTATTCGTAAATTTGCAACCGAATGTAACACAATTAACTCACATAATGAAAAAAGGACTATACTTAGCAGCATTGCTTCTGGCCTTGACCGCTCCGACGGAGGCCAGAAAGAACAACGCGCCCACCGAAAAGGACATGGGCGCTTATCTCTTCACGTATTTCAACGATCCCACCCACGCCCTGTTCATGGCCATCAGCTACGACGGCTACACGTTTACGGCTGTGAACAATGGCGAACCCATCATTTCTGGCGATTCCATCGCAGAACAGAGGGGTATCCGCGACCCGCACCTCTATCGCGCACCCAACGGAAAGTTCTACATTGCGATGACCGACCTGCACATCTACGGACGGGAGATGGGTCTGCGCGCCACCCGCTGGGAACGGCCTGATAAATTCGGCTGGGGCAACAACCGCGGACTGGTGCTGATGGCCAGCGACGACCTGATCCACTGGACTCACCACGAGGTGCGCATCGACCAACTCTTCCCCGAAAAGTTCGGTGAAATCGGCTGTGCCTGGGCCCCGCAGACCATCTGGGACCCTGCTGTCGGCAAACCGATGGTGTACTTCACCATCCGCCAATACGCGGGCGGGCGCACCAAATTATATTATAGCTACGCCAACGAGGACTTCACGACCCTTGAGACCGAGCCCCAGCTACTCTTCGAATATCCCGACGAGAAGATTCAGGTGCTCGATGCCGATATCTGTCCGATGCCCGACGGCCGTTTCTTTATGACCTATGTGGCCCAGGAGAACCCTGGCGGCATCAAATACATGATCTCCGACAAAATCAACCATTTCAACGACTACCATGCTGAGCAGATTGATACCGAGTCGAAGGGTTGCGAGGCTCCGAACGTGTGGAAGCGGATTGGCGAGAACAAGTGGGTGGTGATGTACGACATCTACAGCGTGCAGCCTCATAACTTCGGCTTTGTGGAGACCTCTGACTTCAAGACCTTTAAGCCGTTAGGACGGTTCAACGAGGGTGTGATGAAGGCCGCGAATTTCTCATCGCCCAAGCACGGCAGCGTGATCCAGATCACCAAGGCCGAGGCCAAGCGTCTGGAGAACTATTGGAACTCGGGAGTCAGGAGACAGGCGTCGGTAGTCAGGAGTGGAGAGATCTGGCCCGACAACAGTGGCCGGCATATCAATGCCCACGGTGGCGGTATGATGAAATACGGCGATACATGGTACTGGTTTGGCGAGAACAAATGCGACACCACCTCGTCGGCGATGATCGGTGTGATGTGCTATTCGTCGAAAGACCTCATGCATTGGGAGAACCGCGGAGTGGCCCTCTATGTGAGTGACGAAAAGGGCTCCGATATCGAGCGCGGCTGTGTGCTGGAGCGTCCGAAGGTCATCTATAACAAGGTGACGGGCAAGTTCTGCATGTGGTTCCATTTAGAGCTGAAGGGCAAGGGCTATAGTGCCGCCCGCTATGGTGTGGCCGTCAGCGACAAACCCGAAGGCCCGTATAAGTTCCTCTACTCGCAGCGCGCCAATCCCGGCACTTATCCCGTTGAATTCGGCGAAAAAGAGCTGGCCGTCCTCGATACCCTCGACATCGACCACTTCCAGAAGTGGTGGACACCCGACTGGATGGAGGCCATCAAGAAAGGACTCTTCCTGAAACGCGACTTCGGCACAGGTCAGATGTCACGCGACATGACCCTCTATATCGACGACGACGGCAAGGCCTACCATATCTTCTCCTCCGAAGATAATCTGACCCTCCACATCGCCGAACTGACCAACGACTACCTGCACCACTCGGGCCGCTACACCCGTGTGGCCCCCGGTGGACAGAACGAGGCGCCCGCCATCTTCAAGAAGGACGGTACCTACTGGATGATCACCTCTGGCTGTACTGGTTGGGCCCCCAATGAAGCCCGTATGTTCTCTGCCCCCAGCATCTGGGGACCCTGGACGCAGCACCCCAACCCCTGTGTGGGTCCGAAGTCGGAAATCACCTTCGAAGGACAGTCTACCTATATCCTCCCTTATGGCGACCAGTTTATCTTCATGGCCGATATCTGGCGCCCGCAGCATCCGAGTGATGCCCGTTATATCTGGCTGCCCATCGAATTTGAGGACGGAAAACCCGTCATCAGGTGGCAAGATGCCTGGAATATCGATCAAATGGGGCAGAATTAACGATTTGTTCCCCTGAAATCACAATGAGGAGACGTTGATATAAATCAATTGCCGTAACTTTGCAGTCGAATTCAATTCACTAACATTAATAATTAACTCTAAAAACAGTAACAAATGAAGTATGCTAAACTAACTCTCCCCACACGCAAACTATGTTTCGTGATGGCGTTGGCAGCAGGAATGGTGGCATTCCCATTGCCGACTATGGCAGAACAAGCCGTTCAGGATGTCCAGCAAGCTGGCGTCGTGAAAGGCCAGGTGACTGACAAGAACGGCGAAGGTGTCATTGGCGCCACCGTGAAAGTGAAAGACGCTGCGACTGGTACGGTGACCGATTTTGACGGTAACTTTACGCTCAACGTGAATGGTGCCGGCACGCTGGTGGTCTCCTACATCGGCTACCTGACGAAGGAAGTGCCCTTCACCGTCGGACAGACCCTCAACATCTCGATCGAGGAAGACGCTACCGCCCTCGACGAAGTGGTGGTCGTAGGTTATGGTGTGCAGAAGAAGTCGGACGTGACAGGTTCTGTGACCTCTATTAATAAGGAACGCCTGAGCAAACTGCCCGTGACCAACGTGCTGCAGGCTGTTCAGGGTGCTGCAGCTGGTGTGACCATCACCCAGGGCAGTTCCATACCTGGCGACGCTCCCTCGGCACTGGTCCGCGGACGTAACTCCATTAATGCCGGCACTGGTCCGTACATTGTCGTCGACGGTGTGCCCATCTCGAAGAGCGGTGGTTCACTCAACGACATCAACCCTGGCGACATCGAGTCGATGGAAATCTTGAAGGATGCCTCGGCTACCGCCATCTACGGTACTAACGGTGCTAATGGTGTCATCCTGATCACCACCAAGCACGGTAAGGACGGTAAGCCCAGCGTGAGCTATAACGGTTATCTTGGCATCGAGGACTTCGCCCACAAGATGGACTTCTGTAACGGAGCACAGATTACCCAGCGCTATAAGGACTATGTGGCCCAAAACCCTGGCGAAACAATGTACAACGACTATGTAAAGAACCAGAACGAGGCTGAAGCACAGGCTGCAGGCCGTGAAACCGACTGGCTCTACGATATGGTATCACAGACGGGTATCATCCAGGATCACAACGTCACCGTTAACGGTGGTGCCGACAATATCAAGTACTTCATCTCTGGCGACTACATGAGCCAAAAGGGTGTACTGAAGGGCTTCAACTACAAGCGCTACTCACTCCGTATGAACATCGATGCCGACGTGACAGACTATCTGAGAATCGGTACCAACAGCTATATCGTTAGCCATAACCGCGATGGCGGCCGTGTGAACTTCATGATGGCCGAGGCTATGTCTCCTTATGGTAAGGTATATGAGGACGATGGCAGCTATTGCATCTACCCGATGTATACTGAGAGCTTGTTCTTCAACCCGATGCGTGACATCAACCAAGATCATGAGCGCCGTCAGTGGAACATCAACCTCAACGCTTATGCTGAGCTGAACTTCGGCAATATCTGGAAGCCTTTGACAGGTCTTACATACAAGTTCAACTTCGGTTACTCATTCGTTCCCAAGCGCGAGAACTATTATAATGGTGCAGAGCAGAACGATCCTAACGGCTACGGTTACATCTTCAATGCTGAGACCCAGAGCCGCACTGTGGAGAATATCCTGACCTATGCAAAGGATATCCAGAAGCATCACTTCGACATTACGCTACTTTACGCTTCTTCTCGCAAGAAGTATCACGACAACACTGCTACTGGCGCCAAGTTCATCAATGATGAGCTGCTTTGGCACAACCTCGGCGGTGGCGGTACACAGACTGCCAAGTCGTACACCGATCTCTATAAGACTGTCTCTCAGATGGGACGTCTGAACTACTCTTACGACAGCCGCTACCTTTTCACCTTCACGGTACGTCGCGACGGTTCTTCAGTGTTCGGTTCCGATAACAAATACGGTACATTCCCTTCTGTAGCCCTTGGTTGGAACATCGCCAACGAGAAGTTCATGGAGAAGGCAGACTGGCTAAACAACCTGAAACTGCGTCTCTCTTATGGTAAGGCCGGTAACGAGGCCATCGGCGTTTACGAGACCCTCGCCAAGATGTCGAATGCAGCCCTGACGATGAACGGACAGTCGGCTACAGCTCTCTACCCCAGCAGCCGCATGGGTAACTCCGGACTGGGTTGGGAGACCACCAAGACCTTCAACATCGGTATCGACTTCGGTTTCCTGAACAACCGCATCAACGGTAACATCGACTTCTATACATCTACAACCACCGACCTGCTGCTGCAGCGCAACCTGCCGAAGGTTTCTGGTTACTCGAATGTATACATGAATATGGGTAAGACCGCTAACAAAGGTCTTGAGATTACCATCAACTCTAAGAACATTGTTACAAAGGACTTCACATGGGGCACCTCGCTTGTATGGTCTTGGAACAAGAATGAGATAAAAGACCTCTACGGCGACCAGAAAGATGACATCGGTAACCGCTGGTTCATCGGCGAGCCTATCAGCGTGATCTACGACTATGAGATGGTCGGCATCTGGCAGAAGGATGAGATCGAGCGTGGTGACCATCTGAACTGGGATCCTCAGGCACAGCCTGGTGACGTGAAGCTGCGCGATGTGAACGGTGATGGCAAGATCGATCCTAACGACGATAAGACCATCCAGGGACAGACCACTCCGAAGTGGATCGGCGGACTGACCAACACCTTCACTTACAAGAACCTCTCACTGAGCATCTTTATCCAGACCGTACAGGGTCTGAAGCGTAATAACTCTCTGCTGGGCACAGCCAGCGACGAGATGGGACGCCGCAACAGCACCACAGAAGTAGGTTACTGGTCGGAGAGCAATCCGAGCAACGAGTTCCGCTCACTGAGCAAGACCTCAAACCGCTGGGGCTACGGATTCCCATGCGATGCCAGCTTCACACGTATTAAGGATGTGACACTGAGCTATCAGTTCCCTGCTCAGATTATCAATGCCCTGCGCATCAGCGCTCTGACTGTCTATGCCAGCGCACGTAACCTCGCAACCTTCACAAGCTGGAAGGGATGGGATCCTGAGGCTGATATCACTCAGCGTGGATGGGGTGGCTATGAGAACAACTACCCGATGACGAAGAGCTATGTATTCGGTCTGAACGTAACGTTCTAATTGAGAATTTAGGATTAAGTATTAAGAGATTAAGAGTTTACAATTATGAAACTAAGAAACATTATATATTCGGCTTTGGCTGTCAGCGCTCTGGCACTAACCTCATGCAGCGACAGCTACTTGGATGAGAAGATGTACTCGAACTACGGCACAGACGTAGCCGATGTCGAGGCAAAAGTCATCGGTCTGCACTATAAATACGCAGCCCTCTGGGGTATGTCAAGCCGTCAGGGATTCACAGGCATCTGGCAGGATGGTACCGACGTAGGTGCCCCTGGCGATACCGAAGGTGTAGAGGTTCCTTTCTTCCAGTATGGTTCGCTGAACTCTGAGAACGGTGGTGTCAGCTTCATGTGGGAGAATCTCTATAGCATCATCAACAGCGCCAACATCATCATCAATACAGAGAATGTAGAGCCTGCCGGCAAGGCTGAGGCTGAATTCTTCCGTGCATATGCTTACAACCTGCTTGTCACCCTTTGGGGACCTGTACCCCTCATTACTGAGAGCAAGGCTGATCCACGCACAGACTTTACCCGCAACTCTGTTGCAGAGGTGGATGCTGTCATCACATCAGACTTGAACGATGCCATTGCTAATCTGCCTGAAGTAGGCAAGACCAAGACACAGAACCGTATTAATAAGGACTGTGCCCGTATCCTTGCCGGAGAGGCTTTCCTCCGCATGGGTAAAGCTTCAGAGGCCGAGGCAGCTGTTTCACCTGTCATCAGCGGCGGTAACTACAAACTGATCTCAGAGCGTTATGGCAAGTATCTCGCAGAGGCTGGCGATTACTACAGTGATATGTTCCGTTGGCACAACCAGCGCCGTTCTGAGGGTAACACTGAGGGTATCTGGGTATTCCAGATGGAATATAACCGCGATGTGACTGGTGGAACAATCGACAACCCACAGCAGCGTCGTAACTGGGTGGCCGCCTTCCACAAGATCGACGGTATGCAGAATGCCGACTCTCTCGGAGGTCGTGGTAATGGTCGTCTGCGCCTGAGCAACTATGTGAAGTATGGTATCTATGAGAAGGGGGATATCCGTAACTCTAATCACAATATCCGACGCATCCTCTACTATAACAAGCCTAACTGGAGTGGTACTGTATGGGTAAAGGATGGCTTCAAGGTTGATGAAGGTACGGCTGGTGCCACCCAAGTCAGCGTGAAGACTGGTGACAAGGCGTACTGGACCGTAAAGGATACTCTGAACGTGATGTATCCTCACACCACCAAGTGGGGTGGCTATGACCCGACAGACGACTTTGGCTATGCACTCGTTAAGGACTGGCCCGTTATGCGCCTGGCTGATGCCTATCTGCTCCGTGCAGAGGCCCGTATCCAGCAGGGGAATACCGCTGGCGCTGCAGAGGATATCAACGTGCTGCGCGACCGTGCCTTCAAGGAATACCGTGCTGAGAGCGGCAACGCTGAGGCTGGCAAGGTAACTGCAGCCCAGATGACGATGGACTTCCTGCTCGATGAGCGCATCCGTGAGCTCGTAGGTGAGGAGAACCGTCGCTACACCCTCTGTCGTACAGGCAAGCTGGCTGAGCGCGTGAAGATGATCATGGACAAGTGGGCAGAAAGCACACCAAGTAAGGCCATCAGCGGTTTCGAAGCTTCGAAACATACGCTGCTCCCCATTCCGCTGTCTGAGATCCAACTGAACAAGGATGCAACTCTGGAGCAAAATCCCGGCTACTAATACATTTTGACTCATATATATAAATTAATTAGTTAGTTGTTTCTCTCGCTTTAGGGGCAGCCTATGCGACTTAGGCTGCCCCTTTTATAAGAATTAACTAAAAAGATGACTGTTTTTGCAGATTTCATCGTATCTTTGCAAACACCTAACACAATTCATGATGAGAAGACTACTATTTGCTGTTGCACTATTCTCGGCCCTAACCATCCAAGCAAAAAGATGGACGACCGACGAAGTGAAGGACATCATCCGCAAGGTGAACACCTACTGGCAGACAAGCAATCCCGCCGAAGTGCGATCATTCTGGGATAACGCTGCCTACCATACTGGCAATATGGAAACCTACAAGTTGCTGATGGATGAGCACATGCTCGATTACAGCATCCGCTGGGCTGAACACAACCAGTGGAAAGGGGCCACGGAACCAGACCCTGCCAACTGGAAGTACAAACAGTATGGTGAGGGTCAGGACTATGTGCTCTTCGGCGACTGGCAGATCTGTTTCCAGACGTATATCGACCTCTACTTCCTTTCGAAGGATGAGAAGAAGGTGGCCCGTGCCAAGGAAGTGATGGGCTACGAAGCCGACTCCAGGGTGCACGACTACTGGTGGTGGGCTGATGCCCTTTACATGGTCATGCCTGTCATGACAAAGATGTACAAACTCACGGGCGAGCGCAAATACCTTGACAAACTCTATGAGAACATCCTCTACAGCGACTCCATCATGCTCGATTACGAAACGGGACTCTACTTCCGCGACGGGAAATACATTTATCCCAAGCACAAGACCGCTGCAGGGAAGAAGGACTTCTGGGCACGTGGCGATGGTTGGGTATTGGCAGGACTGGCCAAGGTGCTGCAGGATATGCCTGAGGCCTATGTCCGTCAGCCGTTCTTCGTGGAGAAATTTACACGAATGGCCCACACCGTCAAGGCCCTGCAACAGCCACAAGGCCACTGGACACGTTCGATGATGGATCCCCAACAGGCACCAGGCTATGAGACCAGTGGTACGGCTTTCTTCTGTTATGGCCTGCTCTGGGGTGTGAACAATGGTAAGCTCTCCAAGAAAGAGTTTGGTCCGACGATTGAGAAGGCTTGGAATTATCTCACCTCCGTTGCCTTGCAGAAGAATGGCAAGATTGGCTATGTGCAACCCATCGGTGAACGCGCCATCCCTGGGCAGACCGTCGATGCTAATAGCGAGGCAAACTTCGGTGTCGGAGCCTTCCTGCTCGCAGCATGTGAATACATAAGATATCTTGGCAAATGAACCTGCTCCTAACGATAAGCTTGACCATTGCCAACCTGTTACCCCAGGCTGACGATACCTTCTGGCGTGACTCCATTCCTTTGAAGATGCGCCAGAGTTATGTTGAATATGGGGAACAGTATCTCGGCAAGCCATGGACCGTGCTCCCGTGGACGGTGTTTGCCGAGAACAAGAAGACTGGTAACCGCGTAAACTACGAAGCCCTCTGTTTCGAGAAACGTCGACAGTTGGCAGCAATCGTCATGGCGGAGATCATGGAAGGCAAAGGTCGCTTCATGGGTGATATTATCGATGGAATGGGCAGTTTCTGCGAAGAAACTTGGTGGGGCATCCCTGCCCACTATCCCAAAGCCATCCCTCTCGCAGAGTTGCAGGAGGTGGATCTCTTCAATGCCGAGACCGCCAGTCTGATTGTGTGGACGAGATATATGTTTGGGAAACAGTTTGACGCCTTTTCGCCAGACCTCTGTCAGCGTATCGACCGTGAGATAGAGAGGCGCATCCTCCAGCCTGCCGTTGAGAATGACTACTGGTGGAAGACGGCAGGCATGAACTGGAACCCCTGGATCTGTTCCAATTGGCTCGCCTGTGTCCTTATCTGTGAGAAAGACGAGGCGCGCAAGGCCGAGGCCATCACCCAGATACGGAAAGCCATACAGGCTTTCATCGATGCTTATCCCGAGGATGGTGGCTGTGACGAAGGACCAGGCTACTGGGACCGTGCTGCCGCCTCGATGTTTGAAGTGATGAGACTTCTGGATTTTGGCTCAATGGAACCAAAAGTCCAGAAGATGGCCGCCTATGCCTATAAGACTTATATCGGTAACGATTATTGCGTCTGTTTTGCCGATGCCCATGAGAACAAGGCGGTACAACAGGTGAATATCGTCTACCCCTTTGGTCTCTGGCTGAATGATCCAACAATGCGTGAGTTTGGGGCTTATTTAGGTCGACAGAAGGGCGTGTTGACGAATCCAGCTGCCCTCTACGATAAGAGCGGCAATTTCCCAACCCTTGGTCGCGAGCTCTTCTTTCTGCGCCATATCAAAGATTTCATCGCGGATAATCCACAGGAACCGTTATTAAAAGATGTGTGGCTGCCTGACCTTCAGATCATGACGGCTCGTAGGGGACACTTCTACGTGGCGATGAAAGGTGGTACCAATGGCGAGAGCCACAACCATAATGATGTTGGTTCCTTCATCGTCTACGCCCCCCTCCTCCAGGAAGGGACGGGGGAGGGTACACTCCTCTCTCCTCTATTTATCGACCCTGCCGTGGGAGAATATACCGCCAAGACTTTCTCGAAAGACCGCTACGACGTCTGGACGATGCAGTCGGGCTATCACAACCTGCCACAGATCAATGGCATCGACCAGAAGGACGGTAAGGACTATGCCGCCAAGGTCGTCCGTCATAAAGAGGGACAGCTCACACTTGAGTTGGCAGGTGCCTATCCCAAAGATGCTGCCGTGAAGTCATGGCAGCGCACCGTGACCGCGATGAAATCGGGCATTTCTGTCACTGAGGACTATGAACTTCGCGATTTCATCGCACCCACACGTCTCGTGTTCATGGCCCTGACGCCTGATGCCCTGCAACACCTCCATTACGATGCCAGCCAACTCTCTGCCACCGTTGAGGACATTAGCGACAAGCTCGATCCTCTTCTCCAGCACATGTGGGGGCCGAAGATGTATCGCGTCATTCTGACGGTGAAATCGACAAAAACCACGAATAAAATCAAATACACGATCCGATGAAGCTATTATTGACATTGTTGTGCACCACCATATCCCTGATCGTCGAGAACACGGGTGACACTCAACGGCAGGAGGTGGTAGAAGCCAATCTCCAGACAGTCTGCCAACAGTTAGGTGTCGATATTGACGACCCCCTGATCGTCAAGAACGCTTTCGGGCAGGAGGTCACCTACCAAAAGACCTACGATGGGAAGCTCTTGCTTCACGTCGCTGTCCAGCCCCATAGCGAGGCCGTCTTCACCATCACCAAGGGTACGCCATCATCCTTCAAATCGTTTGTGCAAGGGAAAGTCTACCCAGAACGTGCTGACGATATCACCTGGGAGAACGACCGTGGCATTTATCGTGTCTACGGACCAGCCCTCCAACGCTCGGGAGAACGCTCTTTCGGTACTGATGTCTGGGTGAAGAACACCCCTGAGCTGGTTGTGGAGCAGCGCTATCAGATGCACATGTGGGGTGTTGGCCAGCGGGATTCATTGAAGCGCATCGGCAAGGCGGAGGAAGCCAATGAGATCTACATGGCCACCTCCTTCCACCACGACCACGGCTATGGGCTCGACTGCTACGGTGTGGGTCCCAGTCTGGGCTGTGGCGCTCCTGCTCTGTTGGAAAACGGACAACTGCGCTTCCCCTATTGCTACAAGACCTATCGGATACTCGATAATGGTCCGCTACGCTTTACCGTGGAGCTGACTTATGGCACCACTGACGACGGCATCACTGAGCATCGTCTGATTAGTCTCGATCGTGGTTCACATTTCAATCGCATGACGGTCTGGTACGACGGCATCAAGGAGCCCAAGGCGTTCACTACAGGTGTCGTGCTGCATAGCGAAGACCATCTGCTGCTCGGCAAGAACTATGTGCTCTATGCCGATCCCACAGACAATCCCAAGGTGCACCAGTTCCAGATCTATGTGGCCACCCTGTTTCCACAAGGGGTCGATAAGACCATCAAGTTTAAAGGTACGCCCAGCCATGGCCTCGGAGTCGTCAGTTCCTACAAGGGTGAGCCCTATACCTATTATTTCGGTTCAGCCTGGAGCAACTACGATGTCCGTACCTTTGCCCAATGGCAGCTCACGGCTGATGACTATCTGCAACATCTCAAAAACCCATTAACAATCCGCATACAATGAAGAAAACCCTCATCCTCCTTGCAGCCCTCGCGCTGCTCCTGCCCGCAACGGCCAAAAAGAAACAAGTAGTCCAGCAGACTGACCGTGAATACTGGACGTCCATCGCCTGGAAGATGGCGCAGCCCGTCTTGGAGAATATGTCCAAGAGCGAACTCCAGAAGAACATGAAGACCGAGTTCTCGCCCTCGTTTGATAATCGCGACCGCTCCGTGGTCTATATGGAGACCTTCGGCCGTCTGATGGCAGGCATCGCCCCTTGGCTCACACTGCCTGATGATGATACTGCCGAGGGGCAGCAGCGTCGCCAGCTCCGTGAGTGGGCCCTTGCTGCCTATAAAAACTCCGTCGACCCTGACTCTCCTGACTACCTCTGTTGGGGAAAGGCAGGACAGAACCTCGTCGATGCCGCCTATATCGCCGAGTCGTTCCTCCGTGCCTGGGACATCCTCTGGGTGCCCCTCGACGATGTGACGAAACAGCGCTATATCAAAGAGTTTCAGGGCATGCGTAAGATCGATCCGCCCTACACCAACTGGTTCCTCTTCTCCTCAACCATTGAGAGCATGCTGGCCAAGGCCGGAGCCCAGTATGATGAGTTCCGCGTGAACACCGCCTGTCGTAAGGTGGAGGAATGGTATGTGGGTGACGGCTGGTATGCCGATGGTCCCGTATTCGCCTTCGACTACTACTCCAGCTACGTCTTCCACGCCATGTACCTTGAGACCCTTCAGGCGATGGTCGACGCCAAGGCCAACACCCGCCTCGACTATCAGAAATACTACGATCGTGCCCTGAAGCGTGCCCAGAAATACGCCATCATCCTCGAACGTTTCATCTCGCCCGAAGGCACCTTCCCTGTCATTGGACGCTCCATCCCTTATCGCATGGCCGCCATGCAGCCCTTGGCCCTGATGGCATGGTATCAGAAACTGCCCTCCGACCTGAGTAACGGTCAGGTACGTGCCGCCCTGACGAAAGCCCTCCACCGCATGTTCGACTATCAGGAGAATTTCAACGATGCCGGCTACCTGACCATCGGCTTCTGCGGCTCACAGCCCGAGACCGCCGATTGGTACACCAACAACGGCTCGCTCTATCTCACCTCGCTCTGTCTGATGCCCCTCGCCCTGCCAGCCTCGCATCCGTTCTGGACAGATGCCCCGCAGCCCTGGACACAGGTCAAGGCCTGGGGAGGTCAGCCTTTCCCCAAGGACCATCGCTGGGCTGACGACATCCATACCCGCGACAAGTGGTAAGGGTCTGCTCCTAACACTTCAGAAATAATCAGGGACTCGAAGCTATCACAGCGTCGAGTCCCTTGCAAACTTCAAACTCCCCGTCCCGGGAAAAAGATAAGGACGGGGGTGGGATAGATATTATCTTATGAATAACAGCTCACGGTATTTGGGCAGAGGCCAGAGCGAGTCGTCGACGATGAGTTCCAGCTTGTCGATTTCGTAGCGGATCTTGTCGAGATAGGGCTCCACCTTGTCGTGGTAGGCGATAGCCTTGTCGTGCTCGTCGGCAATCTTGTTGGCGAGCTTGCGGGCATTGACGAGTTCCTCGACACCCTTCTCGATGGCGCTGGTGCGCTCGGCAATCTCCTCGATGATCTTGAGGTTGCGGGCGTTCAGCTTCTCGGCCTTGTCGATGGGGAATACGGTAGAGACGCTGTCGACGTTCTTCAGCAGGGCGCTCTGGTAGCGTGTGGCAACGGGGATGATATGGTTCATCGACAGGTCGCCCAGCACTCGGGCCTCAATCTGAATCTTCTTCGTGTAGGTCTCCCACTTCACCTCGTTGCGGGCCTCGAGCTCCTTCTTCGTCATCACGCCGAGGCTCTCGAACATGTCGATGCTCTCCTTGTCGAGGTAACGCTCGAAGATCTTCGGACAGCTCTTCTCCACGTCCAGCCCACGTTTCTCGGCTTCAATGACCCATTCGTCAGAGTAGCCGTTGCCGTCGAAGCGGATGGGCTTACAGGTCTTGATATCCTCGCGCAGCACGTCGATGATGGCGTGGAAGGTGGCGCTGTGGTCTGTGCCCTTGAGTTTCTTCTCAAACTCAGGAATCTTGGCGTCGACACGCTTCTTGAACGACACGAGGGCCTCTGCCACGGCACTGTTCAGGGCAATCATGGCGCTGGCGCAGTTGGCCTCAGAACCCACGGCACGGAACTCAAAGCGGTTACCTGTGAAGGCGAAGGGTGAGGTACGGTTACGGTCGGTATTGTCGATGAGCAGCTCAGGAATCTCGGGGATGTCCATCTTCATACCCTGCTTGCCGGCCATAGCGAGGATATCGTCTTTGTCGGCCTTCTCAATGTGGTCGAGGAGTTCGCTCACCTGCTTGCCGAGGAACGAGGAGACGATGGCGGGAGGAGCCTCGTTGGCGCCCAGACGGTGGGCGTTGGTGGCACTCATGATCGAGGCCTTCAGCAGTCCGTTGTGCTTATAGACACCCATCAGTGTCTCGACGATGAAGGTTGCAAAGCGCAGGTTGGCCTCTGCGGTCTTGCCAGGGGCGTGGAGCAGGATGCCGTTGTCGGTGCTCAAACTCCAGTTGTTGTGCTTACCGGAGCCGTTGATGCCTGCGAAGGGCTTCTCGTGGAGCAGCACGCGGAAACCGTGCTTACGGGCCACCTTCTTCATCAGCGACATCAGCATCATGTTGTGGTCGACGGCCAGGTTGGTCTCCTCGAAGATGGGAGCGAGCTCAAACTGGTTGGGAGCCACCTCGTTGTGGCGTGTCTTACAGGGCACACCGAGTTCCAGGGCCTGGATCTCGAGGTCGCGCATGAAGGCAGCGACACGCTCGGGGATCGATCCGAAGTAGTGGTCGTCCATCTGCTGGTTCTTGGCAGAGTCGTGACCCATCAGCGTGCGGCCCGTCAGCAGCAGGTCAGGACGGGCGGCATATAGACCCTCGTCTACGAGGAAGTACTCTTGCTCCCATCCGAGGTTGCTCTGAACCTTCTTGACAGCGGGATCGAAATAGTGACACACGTCTGTGGCAGCTACGTTTACAGCATGCAGGGCACGTTTCAGCGGAGCCTTATAGTCGAGGGCCTCACCGCTATAGCTGATGAACACAGTGGGGATGCACAGGGTATCGTCGATAATGAACACAGGCGATGTGGGGTCCCATGCCGAATAGCCGCGGGCCTCGAAGGTCGAGCGGATACCACCAGAGGGGAACGATGAGGCGTCGGGCTCCTGCTGGACGAGCAGCTTGCCTGTGAATTCCTCTACCATACCGCCCTTGCCGTCGTGCTCGATGAATGAGTCGTGCTTCTCGGCCGTTCCCTCCGTCAGGGGCTGGAACCAGTGTGTATAGTGGGTGACGCCATTTTCTACGGCCCACTGCTTCATGCCTGCGGCCACAGCGTCGGCCACAGCTCTGTCGAGGTGAGCGCCGTTGTCTATCACGTCGATCATCTTCTCATACACGTCCTTCGGAAGATACTTGTACATCTTCTCACGATTGAAGACCTTCTTGCCAAAATACTCATAAGGTCTGTCACTTGGTGTTTTTACGTCGAGCGGCTTCTTCTTGAATGCCTCGCCGACAACCTGAAATCTTAATGCTTCCATAATTGATACATTTAACGATTTGACAATTTATATTCCTATTTAATATTTGTGTTATTGCTTTGACCATGCCTCGATGCGGTCGAGGGCTTCTTCTGTCTTCTCGTGACTGCCGAAGGCGGTGAAGCGCACGTAGCCCTCGCCAGAAGGTCCGAAGCCGACGCCAGGTGTGCAAACCACGTTGGCTCCATAGAGCAGAGCCTCGAAGAATTGCCACGAGCTCATGCCGTCAGGCGTCCGCATCCAAATATACGGAGCGTTCTCGCCGCCATAGACCTCGTAGCCGAGGGCACGCAGACGGGTAAGCATCCGCTGGGCGTTGTCCATGTAGTAGTCGATGGTGGCCTGGATCTGCTGTTTGCCCTCGGGGGTGTAGATGGCCTCGGCAGCGCGCTGCGAGATGTAGCTCGTGCCGTTGAACTTTGTACACTGGCGGCGCAGCCACAGCTGGTTCAGGGGGATGCGCTCACCCTCGAAGGTGGATACACTCACGTCTTTCGGCACCACGGTGTAGCCACAGCGCACACCTGTGAATCCTGCGGTCTTCGAGAACGAGTGGAACTCGACGGCACACTTGCGGGCACCACGGATCTCGTAGATGGAGTGGGGGATCTCCGGATCGCGGATGTAAGCCTGATAGGCGGCATCGTAGAGAATCAGGGCGTCGTTCTTCAGGGCGTAGTTTACCCACTTGCGCAGCTCCTGTTTCGTAATCACCGTACCCGTGGGGTTGTTGGGATAACACAAGTAGATGACGTCTACGGGGCGACCTGAGGGCAGTGGCGGCACGAAGCCGTTCTCTGCTGTGCAGGGCATATAGCGCACGTTCGTCCAACGGCCCTCGCGATAGGTGCCGCAGCGGCCAATCATCACGTTCGAGTCGATGTAGACGGGGTAGATGGGGTCTGTCACGCCAATGAAGTTGTCCCAGTGCAGCAGCTCCTGGAAGTTCCCCGTGTCAGACTTCGCACCGTCGTTGATGAAGATCTCGTCGATGTCCAGGTGGATGCCTCGCGGCAGGAAGTCGTTCTTGAGGATGGCCTCGCGCAGGAAGTCGTAACCCTGCTCAGGACCGTAACCGTGGAATCCCTCTGCAGTGGCCATATCGTCGGCAGCCTTGTGCATCGCCTCCACGACGGCAGGAGCCAGCGGTTGCGTCACATCGCCGATGCCTAGTGAGATGACGTTGGCCTTGGGGTGCATCACCTTGAAGGCATTCACCTTCTTGGCGATGTCGGCGAACAAGTAGTTGTTCTGCAGGTTCAGGAAATGAATGTTTACTAATGCCATAGTTCTTATGCTGTTTGAAGTTTGCTAATTTCTAATTCTCCGTCGAACACGAAGGCGGCAGGCCCCGTCATATAGATGTGATTGTCTGTCTCGCGCCACTCGATGCTCAGCGTGCCGCCATCCATCACGATCTCCGACTTTCTTCCGGCCCTGCCAGTATAAGCGGCGGCTACGGCTGTGGCGCAGGCACCCGTTCCGCAGGCCATCGTGATGCCGCTCCCCCTTTCCCACACACGGGTGCGGATACTATGATGGCCTTCGAGACGGGCAAATTCGATGTTGCAGCGTTGAGGGAATGCCGGATGATACTCCATCGTGCGGCCTTTCGCTGCCACCTGATCGATATCGCTGGTGAAGATTACGTAGTGCGGATTGCCCATCGAGACGAACACCCCTTTGTCTACGCCACGATTGGGCAGGAAGAGGTTTCCGTCCTCAAAGACGGGCTCACCCATGTCTACGGTGACGCTCTCAACGGTGCCGTTGCTAACGTGCAGCTGTAGCATCTTTACGCCTGAAAGCGTCAGCAGACGAATCTCTTCCTGATCCGTCAGCCCACGTTCATAGAGGTATTTACCGATACACCTCGATGCATTGCCGCACATCATGGCCTCTGAGCCGTCCGCATTGAAGATACGCATAGAGAAATCAGCCTCTGGCACAGGACTGTGGTCGATTAGTACCAGTCCGTCGGAGCCGATGCCCTTGTGGCGGTCGCTCCAGGCGATGGCTGCGGCCTGCGGGTTGGCGATGACCTGATCCATCATATTGATATAGATGTAGTCGTTGCCGCAACCATGCATCTTGGTAAATCTGATTTTCTCTGTCATATTGCTATCTTTTTCTGAAGTTTGCTTTCTTTTTGTTACGTTTTCGGGTGCAAAGGTACGCATAAAGTCACAAAGCGCAAAAGAATCCAACCATTTTGTTTGAAGAAAAATGTGATTTTTGTCATTTTGTAAAGAATTTCCCCGCCTTTCGCGTCGTTTTGTTGACATCTTGCCGTCTTATCCTGCTGATTACGGGCAAAGTGTAAGTTTGACACGATAACGACATGAAAATCATCCCCCACTGACTGGCGGGGATGATTTCTTTTGTTAATAAGCGGGCATTCTTTAAGTTTTTGCCGGGTTTATGATGAATTTCATTTTTTATTCGTATCTTTGCAACCATCAAGCTAATAAGATTTTGCGTTATGAAGAAGATGATGACTTTTTTGCTGGCCATGTTAGGGCTGACGAATGCCTGCGGCCAGGGGAACTTTGAGAACGCCGACGTGAATGCGTTCTCGGAACTGATTGAGGATTCGAGTGTGGTGCTTCTTGACGTGCGTACCGCCAGCGAATTTGCGGAAGGACACATCGAGGGGGCTATCAACATTGATCAGGGACAAAGCGATTTCATGGAGAAAGCGAAGGCGGCCCTGCCAATGGATAAGAAGATTGCCGTCTATTGCAGAAGCGGGCGCCGCTCTGCCAATGCAGCTGGGAAACTGGCTGCCGAAGGTTATCGCTGCGTGAATCTGAAAGGCGGTATTGTGGCCTGGAAGGAGGCCGATAAGCCTATGAAGACCAATCAATAATGACTATTCGATGCCATACAGACGTACAAACTGGTTGTTGATCACTTTATGCTTGACGATGATGATGAATGCGTGTAACGGACAGACGCAGGCTCCCGTGGTGAGGCCTGCCACCCAGGCGAACCGTTTCTATACGGGCGATGCCCAGGTGCTGAGCGAGGAGGTGGACAGCTTCCTGGCGCTGCACAAGGGGCGTGTGGAGAACGATCATGTGGCTGCGCTCATTGTGCCTCATGCGGGTTACTATTTCTCGGGCAATGTGGCGGCTTCGGCCTATATGACGCTCGACCCCCGGAAACCCTACAAGCGCATCTTCCTGCTGGGGCCCAGCCACCACGAATGGCTCGATGGCGCCTCGGTGAACACGGAGGCTGACTATTATGCGACGCCTTTGGGACAGGTGAAGGTGGATCACGAAACGGCTGTGGCATTGACGGCGGATTCTGTCTTCCGCTACCGTCCGGAGGCCCACGACCGCGAGCATTGCCTGGAGGTGCAGCTGCCTTTCTTGCAGCGTCGCCTGGGCGATGTGCCGCCCATCGTACCTATTATTATATCTACCAACGACTACCAGAAACTGATGCGGATGGCAGAGGTGCTGAGGCCTTATTTCAATGACGAGAACCTGTTTGTGATCAGCAGCGACTTCTCGCACTATCCGTCGTATGAGGATGCCTATGAGGTGGACACCAAGACGGGCAAGGCCATTGAGACGGGCGATGTGGGGCAGTTCATTGCTGCCATCGAGGAGAATGTGCATAGCGGCAAGCGGAACCTCTCGACAAGTGCCTGTGGCGAGTTCCCCATCATCACACTAATGCTGATGCTGGACAGGAACATCGCGGTGAAGCACCTGATGTATCAGAACTCGGGTGATATCGATAATTACGATCATAGTCGCGTGGTGGGCTACCATGCGTTTGCCTTCCTCCGTCAGCAGAAGGCGGAAGAGAGTTTCACGCTCTCAGACGAGGACAAGAAGGTGCTGAAGGGGATTGCGCTCCAAAGCATCAAGGACTCGCTCGACGGCAAGCCCATTTCTCATCCCTCACCTCTCACTTCTCATCTCTCATCCAAATGCGGTGCATTCGTGTCTCTGCACAAGCAAGGCCGATTGCGTGGTTGCATCGGACACTTCGGTGAGGATTATCCGTTGCACGAGATTGTGGCTGAGATGGCGCGTGCTGCGGCTTTCGAGGATCCGCGGTTCGCACCTGTGCATCGCGAGGAGCTGGCGGATATCGATATCGAGATCTCTGTGCTCACCCCCATGCGACGCATCCAGAGTCTGGACGAGTTTGAGCTGCACCGTCATGGCATCTATATCCGCAAGGGCTATCGCAGTGGCACGTACCTGCCGCAGGTGGCCGATGAGGTGAACTGGACGAAGGAGGAGTTTGTGGCGCATTGCGCTCAGGACAAGGCGGGCATCGGTTGGGACGGCTGGCGAGATGCTGAATTGTATGTGTATGAGGCGATCGTGTTCTGATTGACGATCACGAATGACACGAATCTCACGAATGATGCCATGAGGGAATGCAGGTATTATAGGAAGTTGGAGGATGGAAGGGTGGAGTGCCAGCTCTGCCCGCACCACTGTCGTATTGCTGATGGGAAGACGGGCATCTGCCGAAGCCGTTGCAACGAAGGGGGTGTGTTGGTCAGCGAGGTCTATGCCAAGCCTTGTTCGTTAGCCATCGACCCCATTGAGAAGAAGCCGCTCTATCATTTCCATCCTGGCACCACGTGTCTCTCCCTTGCCTGTACGGGTTGCAATTTCCGTTGCCTGAACTGTCAGAACCACGAGATATCGCAGGTCTCTCCCGCTCATGTCGACCACTATGAATTGGTTCCTTCTGACGTGGTGTCGCTCTGCCAGAAGTACCGTTGCCCAGGCATTGCCTACACCTATACCGAACCGCTCACATATCTTGAATATATCATCGATACGGCTCGTCTGGCCCATGAAGCAGGCCTTTGGAACATCCTCGTGACGGCGGGCTACGTCTGTCAGGAACCTTTGAAGGATCTGCTGCCTTATCTTGATGCTGCCAACGTTGACCTGAAGTCGTTCAGCGACGACATTTATAAGCGGGTGAGTGGCGGACATCTGCAGCCCGTGCTCGACACCATCCTTGCCATGAAGCAAGCCGGCGTGTGGGTAGAAATCACCAACCTGGTGATCCCTGGTGTGAATGATGATATGCTGATGATCCGCCAGATGTGCCGATGGCTCGTTGACAACGGCCTCGCTGAAGCCCCGTTGCATTTCAGCCGTTTTTTCCCTCGCTATAAGATGCAGGACATTCCGCCAACGCCTCTCCACACATTGAAATCCGCCAGACAAGTGGCTGAGGAAGAAGGCATTCTGCACGTGTACTTAGGGAATGTCTGATGGGAATGGTTCTGGTTAGAGGTTGGCGTTTTTCTCCGTCATATATTTCCAGTATCGGCGGGGCATGTCGCTGAGCTGTTTCTTGGGATTCATGCGTTCCTTGATGCAGATGGCCTTGAAGTAGGTGCGCCACAGGTCCTGGAACAATTTATCGTTTTCGCTCAGCACGTCGGCATCAAGCTTTCCGTTAGTGAGATCAAAAGGTACTCTGCTTTCGTCTTCGAAGGTAATGCGGATGGGGGCTGCTGTGCCGTCATAATAGTAGCCGTAGTGGCGACGGGCATCATAGATGAGCCAGGGCTGATCGTTGAAACGGTCCTGAAAATGGCCGATGACGAGGGGCACCACGTTATGGTCGGGCGAGACAACGGCGAGGTAGGTGCCGTCCTTGGCTTTCTGGAAACGAATGAACTGCTTCATACGCAACTGTTCGTGGAGTACGCGACGGCAGGTGTTGCGCACTTCGAGTACGTCAGGGTCGGTAGCATTACGTTCTATCCCTGAGCCCGCTGGCTGGCGGAACACCTTGCAGATGAAGTTGAAGAGTGGCTGATTGAGCGTACGCTCTTCAGAGAGCCAACTGATGGTAATCATGTGCAGACCGTCTTTAGAGAGGTGCTTTTCGAGGCCCTTCCAGACACGCTCGGACTTCTCGCTGTCAGTCACTACGCGATGGGGTTCGTCGGCAAACAGGGGCAGCTGTTCTCCCTCAGCCAACAGAAACTCTGGCTGCTGCTTGAGGAAGAAGCTGTCGAATACGGCTGTCAATAAACCATCAAGCGTATTATCGAACACGTAAACGATCATTCTTCAAAGTCGAGCGTGAGTTGCTGTTCAGCAGCGGCACGTTTCTGTTGGGCCTTCGAGAGCAGGAGAGGGCGCAGGCGCTCTGGGCGCAGTTCGTTGATGCCAATGACAGGCTGCGAGAAGGCAGAGGTGAGTTCGCCACAGGTGATGAAATACTTAGCCTTCTTCATCACCACACCCATCTTCTTGAGGTGATAGGATGTAATACGGTTAAAGCGTCGCGAGTTGACGATGAGCACAGCACTCTTCACACCGATGCCAGGCACGCGGAGAATATCCTCGTAAGACGCACTGTTGATATCCACGGGGAAGAACTCCGGGTGGCGAAGGGCCCATCCGAGTTTGGGATCGACATCGAGGTCGAGGTGTGTGTGGGTATCATCCACAATCTCATCAACCTTGAAATGATAGAAGCGCATGAGCCAGTCGGCCTGATACAGACGATTCTCGCGCACCAGTGGCGGCTGTTTCAGGACTGGCAGACGAGGGTCGTAGGTGTTCACGCTGACATAGCCGGAGTAATAGACACGACGCATGGTGGGCTGCTGGTACATCGCATTCGACATCATGAGGATATCTTTGTCCGTCTCCTTCGTCGCACCCACGATCATCTGCGTCGACTGTCCTGCAGGCACAAAGCGGGGTGCATGACGGAACTTACGGCGATCCTCTTTGTTCTCCAAGACTCCTTGCTGGATCTGCGACATGGGCAGGAAGATACTCTTGTGGTCCTTCTCAGGCGCCAAAGCCTTCAGCGACTCCTCCTTGGGTATTTCAATGTTGATGCTCATGCGGTCGGCATAGCGCCCTGCCTCTTGCAACAGTTCCTGTGAGGCTCCTGGTATGGTCTTCAGATGGATATAGCCGTTAAAGCGGTGAACAATGCGGAGGTCGCGCACGATGGCCGTCAACCGCTCCATCGTATAATCAGGATTCCTCACCACACCACTTGAAAGGAAGAGCCCTTCGATATAGTTGCGGCGATAGAACTCCATGGTGATCTCCTCAAGTTCCGAGACGCTGAGCGTGGCCCGCTTGATATCGTTTGTGCGACGATTGATACAGTAGGCGCAGTCGTACATGCAGTAGTTTGTCAGCATGACCTTCAGCAGAGAGATGCAACGTCCGTCGTCGGCAAACGAGTGACAGATGCCTACGCCGCCAACGGTGGAGCCTACCATGCCCTTCTTGCCAGAGCGCACAGTGCCGCTCGACGAACACGAAACATCGTATTTCGCCGACTCTGCGAGTATCCGCAGCTTCTCCATTGTCTTTTCTGTGAGCATGGGGCGTTTATCTGTTCATCGCAGCACGTAGTATTTCTGGCTTCTTTGGCCTCGGCTGGTGATGCCCGTCGAGGGGTTGAGGGCCAGCTTGCGCAGTTCTTCGCTGGCTGTCGTCCGCGAAAGTCCCGTCAGGCGCATATAGTCTGGAACTCTCATGAACATGTTCTTCTGCAAGAAGTCGCGGGCTTTCTCGATGCGTTCCTCAAGCGTAAGCTTCGACTTCTTGATACGGCTTACGCCACCTCGTTCAAGCACGCACTTATGGCGAGTATTCCTAATGAGATCCTTGTCGGCCCTGTAGGCTACGCCCGTCACCCCAATACTCTTTGCGTTATGGTTTGGCTCGCCAGGCTCGAAGGCATCTTGCAGCATGTCGCTTCTCACGCCGAGTTTCGCGTTGAAGGTGCCGATACCATTGAGTTTCACCGAGAATCCTTCTGCCATACAAAGTGCCAGCTTCTCACTGACTAGCGACATGACGGCCAGGATTTGACTTTCTTCCATGTTGCCCTCGCGAGCACATTGGCTCACGAAACTCTCGAAACTCATCGGCTTCAGTTCCATCTGGTAGTAGGCCTGCGTCCTGCCAGTACCATTCAGGTCAGGAATTTCCCTCTTGATATACTTTGCGTACATAGTTGTTTGCTTGATTTGAGTGCAAAGTTACGAATAAGTGAGTAAAATGCCAAATATTTTTTGAGCATTTTCGAACGTGAGTAAGTTCGAACGAAGTTCAAAGATAAACAAAAGGTCTGAAAAACACAAGACAATGCCACAGATTTATCAATCAATGCCTTTGATTTAATAAACATTGTCTTTGTTTTAACAGACATTGACGTAGTTTTTACTTTAGGACGTCACTCCGCACCCTTTAGCACGGCACTTCAGAACCTTTTGCACGGCATCTTCCGTCTTTTACCAAGCACTTGATTCGCAGTGAACCAAAAAGAGTGTAGGAGAAACAGCGTTCTTCCATCTAATGATTATTTGTTTGCTTCCAACCCGCTTGCTTCGGAAAAAAGTCCTCGCGATAAATTAATTCCATTTTACACATCGTTTCTCATAAATAATTTGTACCTTTGCACCCGCATTCTCCAAAGAGTGCAAGACATATTGCTCATTTCCTCTTGAATTGCGACCTCAGAAAGAAAAAGAGCAGCCCTATATTCGGAGCTTGTGCTTTTAGCGCAGGCTATCACCATAGGATATAGGGGGCTGTCGCAAGCCTAAGAGGAATATGGGAAGAGGCTGCGCTATTCTTTTTCCAAAGACATAAAAGGCTTCCATATATAAGCTATCGTGAGAAGTGTATCGAGCCTAAAATAGAACAATGACTTATATCATATAACAACGAAAAGTATAATTATGAAACGTACATTACATTATTGTTTACTCTTGGCAGGCCTGTTGCTTGCCGGTAATGGTTTTGCGCAGACATTGGAAGAACGCATTGTGAACGGTGATTTCGAAGGCTCGGACTACAGTAGCTTTGCCATTAATGTTAAGGACGAAGGTTCGCGGGACCTTGATGCCAACGATATTGTCGTTGATGACGATGACGTGAACAATCATTGTGCCAAGATTACATTTACTGCAAATCCTACGAGTACTGAGTTCATTATCAGATTGACTGAGCCCTTCTCGAAGGGTGACATGATTCAATTTTCCATGCGAGCAAAAACAAGTTCAAGTAGAGATGCAAACTTGACTTCAGAGGAATTGGGTCGATTTACAGTAAAAGGAGGAGGAGAATGGAATACGTGTACTTACAGCGGAACTGTCGGTGCAGAAAAAAACGGCTGCCAGACAATAACCCTACGCTTCAATAGACCAAGTAGTAAGTCAGATGTCTTTCATTTCGACGATATCAGTTTAAAGGTTATGAAGGATGCTCCTATCGAGTTTGCCGATGCTAAAGTAAAGGAAATCTGCGTCAACTTCTGGGATACCAATAGGGACGGTGAGCTGAGCTTGTACGAGGCCGCTGTTGTAACAGAAATATACGACTATATGTTTA
>JAEETC010000187.1 GCA_016286585.1 Prevotella sp.
TCGTTCATTGATAGTAAAAATGTTACAATGAACGATTTTTTTTAGTAATTGAAACAATTATTATCGTCATAATAAGTCTTTTGCCGTATCTTTGCAAAAAATTTCAAAAACAGTAAACAATAAATGAGTAACAGAATGAAAAAGGTAATGACAACGATCGCGGCTGCGGTGCTGATGGCCATATCGGCTCAGGCCCAGGTACAGCCGATGGTGCTTGGTGAGAACCATGCCATGATGCGTATGGAGCAGGGAACAAAATACCTGTTGCTGCCCGTGCAGGAGAAAGAGGAGAACGCGCACATTGCCGTGCTCGATGGACGAAATGAGATGGTGAAGCGTCTGAATGTCAGACTGGCCGTGGACAAAGTGGACTATTATGTTCCTCTTGAGATTGAACAAGCACAGTTACTCGACATCACTTTCCATGGTGACCGACGGACAACAGGAGCCGTGAAGGACTTTGCCTGCTGGAAGGAGATGAAATACAGCGATACGTTCGACACAACGAACCGTGAAAAGTACCGTCCAGCCTATCATCATACACCACTATATGGTTGGATGAACGACCCCAATGGGATGTTTTATAAGGATGGCCTATGGCACCTTTATTATCAATATAACCCCTATGGCTCGCAGTGGGAGAATATGACATGGGGCCATTCCACTTCTAAAGACCTCATTCACTGGGAGGCACAGCCGCTGGCCATCGAACCAGACTGGTTAGGTGCCGTATTCTCGGGTAGTGCCATCGTCGACCGCAACAATACAGCTGGCTTCGGCCGCAATGCCGTCATTGCCATGTACACTTCGGCCGGTGCCGCTCAGACACAGAGCATCGCTTATAGTGCTGATGGTGGACAGACGTTCACCAAGTATGCTGGCAACCCCGTCATCACCTTTAATGCACCCGACTTCCGCGACCCCAAAGTGTTTTGGTATGAGGCTTCCTCGAATGGGGAGAATAATGGAGGGAAATGGATCGTTGTATTGGCCGTGGGACAGGAAGTGCAGTTCTACAGCTCAACAAACCTGAAGGAATGGAAGTATGAGAGTTCCTTTGGCCGCCAATACGGAAACCATGACGGTGTGTGGGAATGTCCGGATATGCTCTGCTTCGGCGATAAATGGGTGTTGCTGCTCAATATCAATCCCGGCGGGCCCTTCGGCGGCTCGGCCACACAGTATTTCGTGGGTACATTCGATGGTCGCAGCTTCACATGTGAAGACACCCCCTCAGAGACGAAATGGATGGACTATGGTAAAGATCATTATGCCACTGTCACATTCCACAACGCACCGGAGGGACGCATAGTGGCTCTGCCATGGATGAGTAACTGGCAGTATGCCAACCAGGTGCCCACACGCCAGTTCCGGTCTGCCAACGGACTGCCACGCGACCTCGGACTGGTAACCGTAGGAGGCGAGACCTATCTTACTAGCACACCCTCTAAAGAGGTGTCGGTCCTACGCGGCAAGAAGGTGAAGCAACCGACGGAGACCTGTGAGATTGTGGTAGATGTGAAAGGCTCGGCCAACATCACACTGTCGAATGCCAAAGGTGAGGAAGTCACCATGTACTACGATGCCCAGAAGCAGACCTTCGCAATGGATCGCACAAAGAGCGGTGACGTAAGTTTCAGCGAGGCCTTTCCCTGCGTGACCACAGCTCCCACCTTCGGCAACGTTCGTCAGTTGCGCCTCTTCATCGACCGCTCCAGCATTGAGGCTTTCGACAGTGAGGGTAAGATGGTCATGACGAACCTCGTGTTCCCTTCGGAGCCTTATACTATAATTAAGGTGAAAGGTGGTAAATCAACAATCTACGAAATTAACAAATAATTGATATATGAGTAAAGTTAACAAACTGGCCCTGATCCCTGTGATGCTCTGCTTCTTCTGCATGGGCTTCGTGGATCTGGTAGGCATCGCCTCGAATTACGTGAAGGAAGACCTTGGTCTGAACGACTCGACGGCTAATATCTTCCCTTCGCTCGTGTTCTTCTGGTTCCTTATCTTCAGTGTGCCTACGGGTATGCTGATGAACAAGATCGGTCGTAAGAATACCGTGCTGCTCTCGCTCGGCGTGACAGTCCTGTCACTCCTGATTCCTCTCTTTGGCAACAATTTTGCAGTCATGTTGATTTCGTTCTCGCTACTGGGTATCGGCAATGCCCTGATGCAGACCTCGCTGAACCCGCTGGTATCGACGGTGATGGGTGGCGGTAACCTCGCTTCTACGTTGACCTTCGGACAGTTCATCAAGGCCATCGCCTCGTTCCTGGCTCCGTATCTGGCCATGTGGGGTGCCACGCAGATGATTCCTTCGTTTGGCTATGATTGGCGAATTCTGTTCGGCATCTATTTCGTTGTTGGTTTGCTAGCTACGGCTCTGTTGGGTGTGACGCCTATCGACGAGCCAAAAATAGAAGGCAAGGCATCAACCTTTGCAGAGTGCTTCAAACTGTTGGGGACACCCATCGTACTGTTGTCGTTCTTTGGTATTATGTGCCATGTGGGTATTGACGTAGGTACTAACACCACGGCCCCGAAGATCCTGATGGAGCGTCTGGGTATGACTCTCAATGATGCGGCCTTTGCCACCAGCCTCTACTTCATCTTCCGTACTATCGGCTGTCTGACTGGCTCGTTCTTCCTCCGTGTGATGAACAACCGCACATTCTTTATCATCAGCGTCTGTATGATGGCCGTCTCGATGCTGCTACTTTTCACAGGTTCTGAGAAATGGGAACTCTATACAGCCATCGCCCTCGTAGGTTACGGCAATTCGAACATCTTCTCCATCTGCTTCGCCAAGGCACTTACCTCGATGCCCGAAAAACAAAACGAGGTCAGCGGTCTGATGATTATGGGATTATTCGGAGGAACGGTCTTCCCACTGCTCATGGGCTTTATGAGCGATGCCTTTGGGCAGGCTGGTGCCGTGCTGATCATGGCCCTCGGCGTTATCTATTTGTTCACTTATATCAAACAACTTAAAGCAAAAGCATGAAACGTTATATCGTAGGCCTCGGAGAGGCATTGTGGGATGTACTTCCCGAAGGAAAGAAATTAGGCGGTGCACCTGCCAACTTCGCCTATCACGCAGGACAGTTCCTTGGCTGTGATAATACCATCGCTATCAGCGCACTTGGTGAGGATTCTCTCGCCGAAGAAACCATCGAGGCTCTGAAGAAGAACAATCTGAACTATCTGATGCCACGTGTGCCATATCCGACAGGAACGGTTCAGGTGACGCTGACGGGTGACGGTATCCCGACGTATGAGATCAAAGAGAACGTGGCATGGGATAACATCCCCTTTACCCCCGAGATGGAGGAAATAGCCAGGAACGCCCGTGCCGTATGCTTCGGCTCACTGGCCCAGCGCAATGTGGTCAGCCGGGAAAATATCCGTAAGTTCCTCGACGCTACGCCCGATGACTGTCTGCGTATCTGTGACATCAACCTGCGTCAGCAGTTCTATTCGAAGGAAATACTGGAAGACTCGTTCTGCATCTGCAATATCCTGAAGATCAACGACGAGGAACTGGTGGTCGTAAACCGTATGTTCGGCTACGACGGACTGGATATGCGTCAGACCTGTGAGAAGATCGTACAGGACTATCACCTGAAGATGCTCGTGCTCACTTGTGGCACCAATGGCTCGTATGTCTTCACTGATGACGGTCTGACCTCGTTCCAGGAAACGCCGAAGGTAGAGGTGGCTGACACCGTCGGTGCCGGTGACTCATTCACAGGCTCCTTCTGTGCCTGTATCATCAATGGCAAGCCCGTGCAGGAGGCTCACAAGACCGCCGTTCAGGTAAGTGCCTTTGTCTGCACACAGAATGGTGCGATGCCAGTAGTCCCCGAGCGTCTGACCGATTACTTGTTATATCCGTAGGGAGGATTCTCATACATGGAGATGGGAATGACGAACTCCATCATCTCGTCGAGGTTATGCACGGGATGCTCTACGTCCTGTGGGATGGGACGGTGTGAGAAGGTCTGGAAGTAGAGCAGGCAGGCGTCGCGCCACCACTCGGCATCGCGGGCCTGGATGCGAAGCTTACGCTGCACCTCGTCGAAGCGCTGATGGTCCACGTAGGGCTGCATGGCGTCCCATACGGTCAGGAAGTGACGGGCCTCGCGAACACCGCCATCGTATTTATGGCACAGCTCGTCCCAGAAAGTGCGTCCGCTCTTCATGCGATGATCCCACGGCACATGGTGGAACCACGCCAAGAGGTTCTCGGGACAGGTGTTGATGTCGTTATACAAACGGCAGAGTTCCTCGGGATACTGCTTGACGTTAGCCGATCCCGTGAGTGTGCGGTCGAAGCCAAGTCCGATGCTGTCGGCACGATGGTAGTAGGGTGGGGTCCAGTCGGCTCTCACACCATGAGGAGCATACCAGGGCTCTGGACCATAGTGGTGTACGCCGGCAAAGATATGGTGGATGCCCAACGGCATCATATAGCTGACGCATGCCTCGTGGCTGTTCAGCATGACGCTTAAGAGCGGAGAGTTGGCTGCCGCTTTTGTATCAAAGGTTTGAGCCAGCCATTCCTCAGCAATCTGTTTAGATGTCAGGGCGGGCTTCCAGGCCAGTCGTCCGAAGGCATACCAGTTGGACTGTGCGAAGTGATGACCGCACCAGTTCGTGTCGTCGCCGATATTGGCCACACCGGCCATCGCCTTCAGACTGGCAGGTTTCACCCTCCCGAAGAATTCCTTCCACATCGGAGCGAGATAGACCAGATGGTTGGCAGCGCCCAGATACTCCTGCGTAATCTGGAACTCCACCATCATCGGCGTCTTCTGCAGAGAGGTAAACAGCGGGCTATAGGGCTCGCGAGGCTGGAAGTCCACGGGGCCGTTCTTGATCTGGATAATGACGTTGTCGACAAACTGCCCGTCCAGAGGCACGAACTCCTCACAGGCCTGATTCGCACGGTCGCTGCTCTGAGGCTTATATACGAAGGCGCGCCACATCACGATGCCCTTATGCGGTTTCAGAACCTTACCCAACATGTTGGCACCGTCGGCATGTGTCCGTCCAAAGTCCTGCGGCCCTGGTTCACCCTCGGAGTTGGCTTTTACGAGGAATCCGCCGAAGTCGGGAATCATCTTATAGATTTCGTTCACCTTGTCCTTCCACCAGCTAACGACCTCGGCATCGAGTGGGTCGGCAGTCTTCAGCCCGCCCACCTTGATGGGTGATGCGAAGTTAATGGACAGATAGACGCGGATGCTGTAGGGACGCAGCAGATCGGCTATCACCTTGGCCTTCTGCAGGCTTTCGGTCGTCAACGCTTCGGGCTTCGCGTTCACGTTGTTCAGCACCGTGCCGTTGATGCCGATAGAGGCATTGGCACGGGCGTACAGCTTCATCCGCTCCGGGTCGGGATTCAGGAAGATGCTCCTACCCGCAAATCCACGCTCTATGGTGCCATTGGGATTGTCCCAGTGGTTCAGTATGCGCAGGTCGTATGCCGGCTGTTCCCTGATGTCGAGTTCCGTGGTGGCCAGTCCTGTCTGCTGCAGGCGTAACAGGTGGAAGGCGCCGTATAGCAGCCCTGCGTCGTTCGCCGCGGTTATCAGCGTCTTTTCGCCCATGCTCTTGATGGTGTATGCGTCGGCGGGCATACCCTTTTGGCGTTTCAGTACCACCGGACCGCCCTGCCAGTAGGTTTCCAACTCTTGTTTAGCCAATTCAATGGTAGGCGACATCTTTCCCGTTGTCACTTGTGCTTGATTCGCTGGCTGATAGCGCAGCCATAACAGGTGTCCGTCCTCAGCACTTGCTGTTACCGCCATCATTGTGGCGCA
>JAEETC010000188.1 GCA_016286585.1 Prevotella sp.
TGAACAGACAATTATACACTATTAACACTTATTTTATGGTCATTCGCGGAAAATTGACTATCTTTGCATCCGCAAAACAAATATTTATTACTCCAAATATTTATCATTATGAATAATGTACCTGTAATCAAGATTGGAATCGTCGCCGTTTCTCGCGACTGTTTCCCCGAGTCATTGGCAGTTAACCGTCGTAAGGCCGTTATCGCCGAGTATGAAAAGAAGTTTGGCAAGGAAGGCATCTACGAGTGCCCCATCTGCATCGTTGAGAGCGAGATCCACGCCCAGCAGGCTCTGGCTGATGTCCAGAAGGCTGGCTGTAACGCCCTCTGCGTTTACCTCGGCAACTTCGGTCCTGAGATCTCTGAAACCATGATTGCTGACTGGTTCCAGGGCCCCACCATGTTCTGCGCTGCTGCTGAGGAGACTCAGAAGGATCTGATCGACGGTCGTGGCGACGCTTACTGCGGTATGCTGAACGCCAGCCAGGCTCTGTCGCTCCGTAAGACTCGTGCTTACATTCCTGAGGAGCCCGTAGGCGACGCTGCACAGTGCGCAGAGATGATCCATGAGTTCCTGCCCATCGCACGCGCTATCGTGGGTCTGCAGAACCTGAAGATCATCAGCTTCGGTCCCCGTCCCAACAACTTCCTGGCTTGTAACGCTCCTATCCGCGCCCTGTATGACCTCGACGTGGAGATTGAGGAGAACTCAGAGCTCGACCTGCTCGAGGCCTTCCAGAAGCACCAGGGCGATCCGCGTATCGACGACGTGGTGAAGGATATGGCTGCCGAGCTGGGCACTGGCAACAAGATTCCTTCCGTACTGCCGAAGCTGGCTCAGTATGAGCTGACACTGACAGACTGGATCGAGGGTCACAAGGGTTCTCGCCAGTTCGTGGCTATGGCCAACAAGTGCTGGCCTGCCTTCCAGACCATGTTCGGCTTCGTTCCCTGCTATGTGAACAGCCGTCTGACGGGCCGTGGCATTCCCGTGGCTTGCGAGGTTGACATCTATGGCGCACTGTCTGAGTACATCGGAACCTGCATCAGCCAGGATGCCGTGACACTGCTCGACATCAACAACACTGTTCCTACCGACATGTACGAGGAGAGCATCAAGGGCAAGAAGTTCGCTTGCGACACCTACACCGAGAAGGAGATCTTCATGGGCTTCCACTGCGGTAACACCGCTTCTTCCAAGGTCTGCAACTGCCAGATGTGCTTCCAGCGCATTATGGCCCGCGCTCTGCCTGTAGAGGTGACCAACGGTACGCTCGAGGGTGACATCCAGCCGGGTCTGGCTACTGTATACCGTCTGCAGTCTACAGCCGACACCAAGCTCCGCGCTTACATTGCTCAGGGCGAGGTGATTCCTGTGGCTACACGCTCATTCGGTTCTATCGGTATCTTCGGCATCAAGAACATGAGCCGCTTCTATCGTCACGTCCTCATCGAGAAGCACTATCCGCACCACTGCGCCGTGATGTTCGGCCATCAGGGTAAGTATCTCTGGGAGGTGCTGAAGTACATGGGCATCCCCGTGGACGAGATCGACTACAACTTCCCGAAGGGCAACTTCTATCCCACGGAGAATCCGTTCGCATGATCCTCAAGTAAAAAGCTGTTTCGTATGAAGCGCTACACACTTATTCTTCTCGCTGTCTGCTCAGTACTCTCTGTACTCGCCCAGACAGCGAGAACTTTTAAACTCCCCCTGGCCGACGGTCAGGCTGAAATGGTTTGTTTCCTCCCAGAACAGCCCTCTGGCCGCGCCATCGTGGGCATTCCTGGAGGTGGATACTCCGTGCTGTCGAACAACCACGAGGGCACAATGGCTTCCAAGTGGCTGAACCAGCGCGGCATCGCCTACTTTGTGGTGAACTACCGTCTGCCCAATGGCGACCGTACGCGCCCCATCAGCGATGTGGAGCAGGGTTTCCGCATCGTCCGCGACTCGGCACAGGTCTGGGGCATCAACCCCCGCGACGTGGGTATCATGGGTTTCTCGGCGGGTGGTCATCTGGCATCGGTCATCTCCACCCACTCGGCCTTCGACGTGCGGCCTGACTTCTCCATCCTATTCTATCCCGTTATCTCCATGGATGAGCGCGTGAGCCACAAGTGGTCGTGCATCAACTTCCTCGGCAAGGAGGGACAGAAGGATCCCGCCCTGGTGCGCGACTTCTCGACGATGAATGCCGTTCGCCGTCACCTCACGCCCCCAGCCTTGATCGTTTCGGCCAGCGACGACCGTCTGGTGCCCTTCGTCACCAACGGCTTGGAGTACTATAAAGCCATGCGTCTGGCTGGCAACGAATGCGCCATGTATGTCTATCCCACGGGTGACCACGGTTTCGGCTTCGGCCCCTGGTTCAAATACCACCAGCAGCTGCTCACTGACATCGGCAACTGGCTCGACGCCCGTCAGGCTCCCAAGACCGATGCCATCCGTGTGGCCTGCATCGGCAACAGCATCACCGATGGTCACGGCATCGACATGGCCTCGGCCAACGGCTATCCCGCTGTGCTGCAGAAGAAGCTCGGCAAGGAATACTGGGTGAAGAACTTCGGCGTGAGTGCCCGTACCATGCTCAACAAGGGCGACTATCCCTACATGAACGAGCAGGCCTGGCGCGATGCTCTCGCCTTCAAGCCCGACATCGTCCTCATCAAGCTCGGCACCAACGACTCGAAGCCCGAGAACTGGCAGTATAACGCAGAGTTCCGTCAGGACCTGGAGCAGATGATCTTCACCCTGCGTCCCGATCTCGCACAGTATGCCAGCATGCCTGCCAAGAAAGTCAAGAAGGCTCTGGCCAAAGCTTCGGCTCCTGCCAAGCCGCAGATCTATCTCTGCACACCCATCCCTGCCTTCAAGTCGACGTGGAACATCAACGACTCCGTCATCACCAACGGCGTCATACCCATCCAGGAAGAGGTTGCCCAGAAATACGGCCTGAAGGTCATCGACCTGCACACGCTCTTCTCTGGCGATGAAGACAAGGTGCTGCCCGACGGCATCCATCCCGATGACAAGGGAGCCGCCCGCATGGCCGACATCATTGCCGAGGTCCTGAAAGCGGAGTAAATATAGATTAGGCACCATCGTGGTTGACGATGGTGCCTATTTCTTTGCAACCAAAAGGCTTAAATGATGAAAGACTGTATTCTGATCCTGAGCGGCGGCATGGATTCCGTAACGCTGCTTTACGACTACCAAGAGCGTATCGCACTGGCTGTCTCTTTCGACTATGGCTCAAACCATAATGCAAAGGAGATACCATTTGCGAAGATGCATTGTGAACGATTGGGCATCCCTCACGTGGTCATTCCACTCGACTTCATGCCCCAGTATTTCCACAGTTCGCTGTTGGAAGGCTCCGAGGCCATCCCTGAAGGGCATTATGCCGATGAGAACATGAAGTCGACGGTGGTGCCGTTCCGTAATGGCATCATGCTGGCCATTGCCACAGGAATGGCTGAGAGCCGTGAACTGCAATATGTGATGATGGCTAACCATGGCGGCGACCACACCATCTATCCCGACTGTCGGCCTGAGTTTGTCGAGGCCTTTGACGGTGCTGCCCATGCTGGAACCTACAACGGTGTGCATCTGCTTTCGCCCTACTGCAACATGACCAAAGGCCAGATCGCAGCCAGAGGCCAGGCGTTGGGCATCAACTATGCTGAGACCTGGTCGTGCTATAAAGGCAGCGAGAAGCATTGTGGCCGTTGCGGCACCTGTGTCGAACGTCGCGAAGCCCTCGCCGAAGCTGGCATCCCAGACCCCACCGACTACGAGTCTTAATATCACAGAAGGACACAGAAGCGTCAGACCCCAGCGTGCCGTTGTGCAATCGTTTTTGCAAACTGTTGCAAAAAATATGGCGCTCAGGCATACGGCGTAATGAATAATTTCGTAACTTTGCCAACAGTTAGAGAATAAACTAAAGACTAATTATGAAACGGATTTTATTGATGGCCGCCATCGTGCTGGCAAACGTGATGACAATGAGTGGAGCAAAAAAGACAGTAGTTGAACGGATTGAGCCTACCGACTGGTACGTGGGGATGAAGAACCCCCAGGTACAACTGATGGTCTACGGTCAGGGCATCCGCGACGTGGCCAGTGTGACGACGGACTATCCGGGCGTCAGGATCGACAGCCTCGTGCGCCTCGACTCGCCAAACTACCTATTAATATATATGAACGTGAAGGACGCCCAGCCTGGTGAGATAACGCTCACATTTAAAGGTGGAAAAGTGAAAGGGTCAAAAGGTGAAAAAGTCATTTATCAGCTGAAAGCCCGTGAGATGAGCGGCGACAAGCGCATGGGGTTCACCAATGCCGACGTGCTCTACATGCTTATGCCTGACCGTTTCGCCCAGGGAGCCAACCATCCCGCACAGATCAAGGGCATGCGCCACTATGTGGAGGACCGCACGAAGCCCTCGCTGCGCCACGGCGGCGACCTAAACGGCATCCGCGAGCATCTGGACTACTTCAAGGAGCTGGGTGTGACGGCCCTCTGGCTGACACCCGTGCTGGAGAACGACTCACCAGACCAGGAAAACGGCTTTTCCACCTATCACGGCTACGCCACGACTAACTACTATCAGGTGGATCCTCGTTTCGGTACGAACGATGACTACCGTCGCCTCTGTGACGAGGCCCACGCCAAGGGGCTGAAGGTGGTGATGGATATGATCTTCAACCACAGCGGCTTCGAGCACCCCTGGACGAAGGACATGCCGACGAAGGACTGGCTGAACGTGCCCGAGTGGCTCAACGAGGAGCAGAGCGGACGAGACCCGATGACAGGACTCACAGCCAACAGCGACGGCTCGGAGCCAGCGAAGAGTGCCTATCTGCAGACATCGTATAAACTCACCCCCGTGGTGGATCCCTACGCCTCTAAGATCGACATGAAGGAGACCGTTGAAGGGTGGTTCGTGCCCTCAATGCCTGACCTGAACCAGCACAACCCGCACCTCATGCGCTACCTCATCCAGAACTCCATCTGGTGGATCGAGACCGTAGGCATCGACGGCATCCGCATGGACACCTATCCCTATGCCTATGCCGACGCGATGGCCCAGTGGATGAAGGAGCTCGACGAGGAGTATCCGAACTTCAACACAGTGGGCGAGACCTGGGTGACGGAGCCTGCCTATACCGCCGCCTGGCAGAAGGACTCGAAACTCGCCACCCAGAACACTTACCTGAAGACCGTGATGGACTTCTCGTTCTTCGACAAGTTGAATCAGGCGAAGCATGAAGAGACAGATGCCTGGTGGAACGGTCTGAACCGCCTGTATAACTCGTTCGTCTACGACTATCTCTATCCGAATCCTTCCAGCGTGATGGCCTTTATCGAGAACCACGATACAGACCGATTCTTAGGGAATGGCAAAGACACGCTCGCCCTGAAGCAGGCTCTCGCCTTGCTGCTGACGGTGAACCGCATCCCCCAGCTCTACTACGGTACGGAGGTGCTGATGAATGGCACGAAAGAGGTGACGGACGGCAATGTGCGCAAGGACTTCCCTGGCGGATTCCCTGGCGACACCCACAACTGTTTCACGAAGGAAGGTCGCACGAAGGCCGAGCAGGCGATGTTCACATGGGCCAGCCGTCTGCTGCACTGGCGCCAGAACAACGATGTGATCACTAAGGGCTCGCAGACGCAGTTCATTCCCTACAAGGGTGTCTACGTCATCGCCCGTCAGTACAAGGGCAAGACGGCACTCACCATCCTCAACGGCAC
>JAEETC010000189.1 GCA_016286585.1 Prevotella sp.
TGCCCTAACGCACTCCGTCAAAGGCCTCGACATGAGTTTTAAAGCATGCTGAGTTTTTTGACAGAAGTGTATTTTTAGACATAAGAACATAAGAAACATAAGATATCCCTCCAAAATATGTTCTTCTATTCTTATGTCTAAATTTAAAATATGTTCTTCTGTTCTTATGTCTAAGATTAAAATGTTCTTATGTTTATGAGGAAAATAGTATTAGTTCTTCTGTCAGTTCTATCGCTGTCATCGGCCTTTGCCTGCACGAATTTCATCGTGGGCAAGAAGACCAGTACAGACGGCTCTGTGTTCGTCACCTATAATGCCGACTCCTATGGTGCCTTTATGCCGCTCTATCACTATCCTGCCGCGAAGCATCAGGCTGGTGAGATGCGCCAGGTCTATGAGTGGGACACCAACAAGTATCTGGGTGAGATTGCTGAGGCCGCAGAGACCTATAACGTCATCGGCAACTCCAACGAGTGGCAGGTGACCATTGGTGAGACCACGTTCGGAGGCCGTGAGGAGATGGCCGACTCTACGGGCATCATCGACTACGGTTCGCTCATCTATATCGCCCTGCAACGTTCCAAGACAGCCCGTGAGGCCCTGCAGGTGATGACCTCGCTCGTTGAGCAGTACGGTTATTGTTCTGAGGGTGAGACTTTCTCTGTGGCGGATAAGGATGAGGCCTGGATGCTGGAGATGATGGGCTGTGGGCCTGACCGTTCGAAGGAGCAGGGGCGCACCGTATGGGTGGCTGTCCGTATTCCTGACGATGCCATCGCTGCCCATGCCAACCAGAGCCGTATCACGAAGTTCCTCGACGGCCGCTATGTGCAGGTGAAGATGAAAGACCTGTTCAACCCCAAAGCCATTGCCAAGGCTTTGCGTAAATCTCAAACCTCAAAGCTCAAACCTCAAACCCTCATGCTCTGCTCCGACAACGTCGTGAGTTATGCCCGCAAGATGGGCTGGTTTGAGGGTAAGGACGCTGAGTTCTCTTATAATGCCGCCTATGCTGTTCCCGACTTCTCTGGCCGTCGCTATTGTGAGGCCCGTGTGTGGAGCTTCTTCAACCGTTTTGCCGACGATTTCTCCGAGTATGTGCCCTATGCCGCCGGCCTTGAGCAGAACACAAAGGAGATGCCCCTCTGGATTATCCCCAACAAGAAGCTCGGCCTGCAGGATCTGCGCGATGCCATGCGCGACCACTACGAGGGCACTCCCTTTGCCCTCGACCAGACGGGCGACATCGGTGGTGGTATCTTCCAGATGCCCTATCGTCCGTCACCCCTTTCCTTCAAAGTCGACGGAAAGGATATGTTCAACGAACGTCCCATCTCCACCCAGCAGACGGCCTGGTCGTTCATCTCCCAGATGCGCAGCTCGTTGCCCCGTGAGGTAGGCGCCTGCTTCTGGTTTGGCAACGACGACGGCAATATGGTGGCCTACACCCCGATGTACTCGTGCATCACCCGCCGTCCGAAGTGCTTCTCTGGCGAGGGTGCCGACGATGTGACCTTCTCGATCGACAATGCCTACTGGGTGTGCAACTGGGTGTCGAACATGGTCTATCCCCGTTATTCGATGATGTTCCCCTCGCTGAAGGAGGTGCGCGACTCGCTCGACGCCTCTTATTCGGCCCTGCAGCCTGAGATCGAGGCCAAGGCGCTGGCTCTGCCAACTGCCGAGGAGCGCATCGCCTATCTGACGGACTACAGCTGTCAGAAGGGCGACGAGATGATTGCCCGTTGGAAGCTGCTCGCCTATTTCCTCATCGTGAAGTACAACGATATGGTGGTGAAGCCCACCGACGAGCAAGGCCGTTTCCTCCGCAACAAGTACGGTGGTGGTGCCAGGGTGGTGCGCCCAGGCTTCCCTGAGGCCTACGCCCGAGAACTTCAGAAAGAAACAGGCACGAGATACTTCGTTCCTGGTAAATAAAAAATAAGCGCCCGTTCTGGGCGCTTTTTTTATTTATTTACTCATTTGGTCGATGGTCTTAAGGAAACTGTCCATATCCTCGTGGTGTAGCCAGTGCAGATCGTGGATGTTACCTTCTTTGTCGATCAGCTTGTAGGTGGGGTAGCCGTTAACACCGACGTAGTGCTCAACGGCGGTTTGCTGGTCTTCGGGCAGGTTGTAGTGCACGCAGTTCTCACCCGTGAGGTTGTACTCTTTAATGACGTTCCTCCACGACTCGTCGCTACTGCGGTTGGCTAGATACAGATACACGATGTCATAGTCCTTCAGGGCCTCCTTCACCTTCCACGACTCCTTCAGGTTGCGCTTGCAGGGTCCGCACCACGTGCCCCAGATATCGACATAGATGATGCGGCCTTTGTAAGGCTCGATGATCTTGCGTAAGATTTGCTCACCGTCGCTCATGCCCTCCACATCGGTCGACGGGCGCAGGCTGGCGGCATTGGCGAAGTCTGCACTTTCGAGGGCGAGATACTTATCGTTGATGGTCTTGACGGCCTTGAGGGCGGCAGGCAGATGCACCTGTTCTTCAAAAAAGGCCTGCACGGCTGGGGCGAGCGGTTTGCGCGTCTGGTCGATCTGCTTATAGAAATGGCGGGCCAGTGCGATGTCCTTCAGGGCTTGGTCGGCACCCGTCTCGTCGAGCACTTTCTGCATCTTGTAGATCTCGAAGAACGGCGCTTCGTCTTCCAGCACCTTTGCGATGTCTTCGCGTTTCAACAGGGCGTTACGCTGCTCAACGAAGTTTTGTTGATTAAATTGCGTCGAAGCTACGCTGTCGATCTCCATGATGTCGTCGATGCTTGTAGCACCAGCGTCGGCACGGGCTTTGAACTGATTGGTCAGGAACGCTTTGAAGTCCTTGGCATAGCGGTCCAGCAAGGCCAGCTCCTCGTCGGTAATGGCCACCTTCCCCTCGGCTCTGTTCTTGCGGAGCACCGACGAGTAGAGTCCGTCGCTGACATACATGGTATATCGGCCGGCAGGAACCGCATAATCAGCCTGCGCCATGTGGTCGAGATAGTCGCGCATGAAGGTTGGTAGAGGGCGCTGGAGGGTATAGGGTTTGGGCACTTTCTTCCACAGTTCGGTGGTCACGAAATCCGTGTACTCCTGAGGCATCTTTCGGCCTAAGTCGAAGCGAGCCTGCATCATCGACTCTCCTTGGCCCGTCAGGTAATAGCCGTTGACGAAGTCGATGTAGCGCTGCGAGAGGTTCGGGCGCTGGGCGATATGCTTATCCAGCTCAGCCCTCAGCGCGCCGCAGATGCTGTCCATCTGGGCCTTGAACTGCATGGCGCTCACGGCGTTCTCAATACGCTGATAGTTCCATTTGTCGGGATAGGCAATGAGCTCGTTCTGCACGCGGGCATCGTCGCCCATGAATAGCTGCTGTCCCGTCTTGAAGTCGTTGAGGTAGAAGTAGGTCTTGCCAGGTTCCAGGACGGTGCTCAACGACGAGCGCCCCAGGTCGAGATAAGCCTGCGATGAATTGATCAGGGGAATGCGGAGGAAGAAGCGCCCCAGCGAGTCCATCGTGGTATAGAGCCTGTGCTGGTCGTCCATGATGAGATCCACGAAGCTGACTTCAAACTCACGGCCTTTCTGCTGCACCCGTTCCGGCATATCCTTCAGCCAGCCAGCGATGGTGACGCTGTCGGTAGCGCTGTAGCCGTTATCTACGAAGCCTGTGCGCAGGTCTTTCGTGGGGTAGTCGGGTAGGGCTACAGAGGTGATAGGACTGCAAACCACGGACTTCTCCTGGCCGATCGTGATGGTGCGCAGGCCCTTTTTCATCTTGCCCACCTTGATGGTCGGTCCGTCGGCGAGCGTCAGCGTATAGACATCCTTCTTCTCCGTCTGGCTGGCAATGTCCCATACCTTATTCTGATAGACCACGTGGCTGGGAGCGAAGCCAATGAGCCATTCGCCAGTAGCCTCGTTGCGCCAGTAGGTGTCGGCCAGGTCTTCAGGCAGATTGTCCAAATCGCGGATGTTCAGAATCTGCAGACCGCCGAGATCAATCATGTCGATCAGCTTCGTACGAGTGGGTAGGGGTTCGAAGATGAACGAGAAGTCCAGCTGTCCGTTGGCCGGCATCTTTAAAGACTTGCCCAGGGTGATGACCGTTGCGTCCTTCGTCACATACTCCTGGCCGTTGGCCTTCAGCGTGACCTTTTCGGGCAAGGGCAACTCCTGTCCGGCCACCTTTTCCAGCTGGTGTTCAGGTATCTTAAACTGGAGAAATACCTCTGTGCGGTCGCTTGCGAAGGTTACCTTCTGAACGTTGATGATGGGTGCACTAGCATAGCCGAAGACCACGTTGTTCCATGTTTTCTCTCCTTGTGCCAGAACCGTCATCGAGACCAGCCCCAGCAAAATGGTTGATAATAGTTTCTTCATTGATGAGTTGATATAAATTTCCGTGCAAAGGTAGCGCAAAATGAGTAAAATGCAAAATAAAACATACGAATACGTGAGAATAAACCAATTTTAATACATATAATTTGATTATTTTTCATAAAAATTCTTAAATACTTGTGATTTTAATTTAATTTATTTATCTTTGCAGACGATATTATTATTTACTAAACTAAAAAAATTAGAGTATGAACAAATTTTTTGAGAATTTACAGTCCAAATGGAATGTACTGGCAATGGTATTGGTTGCTATGATGAGTCTGAGTCTCGCATCCTGTGGTGGTGATGATGATGATGATGGTGGTGGTGATGCACTCAGTGATTACTATTTCCAGTTTGAAGTGGTTGACAGAGGCACCTTGTCTGATGCAGTGGCTAGTCAGCTGATGGGTCAGCTGAATGCTGATGCTGGAAGCCTGACGGCTTATAAGAAGTCTGAGGCCATCTACGTCTTTGATAACATGGTTGAAAGCCTGAGAGTCGATTTTGCTGGTGTTAATGAATTTGAATTGTCATTCAGAGTGAAACTGATGACCGGTAAGTCGACGGTTAAGTCCAAAGTGATTCACATTAAAACAATTGGCTGTACAGTCGATTAATATTGATCTAAAGAGGAGGCCAGCAACGACCTCCTCTTTTTTACGAAAAGAAATAATTAGTGGATGAAAAGAGTCTTATTGATACTGTTACTGACTGTTGCCTGTTACTCGCCATTGAGCGCCATCCCGGCTTATCCCCGTCAAGTCATGATGTTGATCAATGGCAAGGAAATCCCTGTACGACTGTTTGGTGATGAACATGCTAAGCGTGTGGAGACACGGGAGGGATATACGATCGTCCAAAACAACAGGGAAGAATGGGTATATGCCTCCCTTGATGCTTTTGGACACCTTGTCCCGTCGTCTTATCAGGTGGGTAAAGATTCATCCGACCTGGCTGACTTTATGTCGTCATTACCGCTCCATCTGTCGGAGAAGCCGGTATCTGTTCAGAAATCCCGCCAGTCATTCCGTAGTAGTCCCAGTCAGCCGGCCATCGGTCAGCGCAGGATATTGGTCATTCTGATGGAATATCCCGACAAAAAGTTTGTAAAGACAGGTGATGACTTTGACCGTCTGTTCAACCAGGTAGGATACAGTGATGATCAGGCTCAGGGTAGTGTCAGAGACTTTTTCTATCGCAGTTCGTATGAGCAGCTCGTGCTGTCCTGTGACGTTTATGGCCCCTATCAGT
>JAEETC010000033.1 GCA_016286585.1 Prevotella sp.
CCTGGTACAAAAACCAAAGGCTCTCAAAATCTTTTGAACTGTACACCATTGATCTCATTCTTAAAACGAGGTCAAAGGTACCAAATTCTCTGTTCATACACAAGACGTCAAAATTGACAGCTTACTTCACATATTAATTATTATATAATATATATTATTATAATAATATATATTATATAATAATTTTCTAAGGTTATTTTGATATCCCTGCATAATTATTTTTCATTTGATATTTTGATATGTTGATATGTTCGCGTTTCATGTTTCAAAACTCTATTTCAATTTGGTAATACTTCCGTTTTGAATTATATATTATATATAATTATAATATATATTGGAACAATAATTTTCGCATTTTGAAACATGAAACGCGAAACGCTTCATGTTTTTGCCGATGCCATCAGACATGATTTCAAGAGTCCGTGCTACACCACACGGCGGAGCGATATTCCTGAAGCCACATAAATTGTTTTCGAATCAATGATGAAAAAGAGGGAACTGCTCGAAAAATTCGAGTAGTTCGAAAAGAGGTAATCGTAATGTTCAAAGATCGTTGGATTATTACAATCTTGATGATGTGTATGATGTTAGTTTGATATTATGTCTTTAATTTGTTCTTTTGTCCAAGAAAAACACTATCTTTGCAACTGTATTACTGATGGAACCTATGCCTAAAGAAGCATCCTTTACCATATTTTTTGAGATAAAACTTGCAAATCTCAGAAATATTCCTTATATTTGCACTCGAATTAACAACAGATGGTAATGATGGAAGAAGGAAGGAAAGACAAACCGACATTGGTTTCAGAGCCAGCTGCGATCTATTATGACACATCGCAAGCCAATCCGCTGGCCGTGCTTGATCAGCTGGGTGATTTGGTGAAAGCTACAGGTAAGACATCAGAACAGTTTATTGGTGAGCACTTGGTAGAAAAGTGGAAATCCTGACTCCATCGGCTTTCGTCGAGAAATATATTAATGTCAAACCCTAAAAAACAAACAGCTGATGGTTACATAGCAAAGACAAAATAAAGACAAAAGACCGGAACGTCCACTTTTGATTCTTGTTTCCAATAATTGGGGAATTAGACGAAACAATCAAGAACTGAAGTAGATAGTTCACGCCAATGGCGTGGGCGTTTACTCGTTTAAGATTGTTAGGTTATCCCCAATACCTTGGAAACGTAGACGAAGTAATAGTCCACGTTTTTTATTTCTGTATATTCAAGAATAACGATTATAACTAAAAAAATAAAACGATTATGAAGAAATTATTTTTATCTTTCCTTTTGATGCTTTTGCCCATGCTGGCAAATGCATTTGAGTACAATGGTATTAACTACTCTGTCTCGGCCGAAAAGACGGCATCTGTAATCAATAATCTCACTAATCCATATACAGGAGATATTACGATACCAAGTGAGATAATCTATTTGAACGAACCTTATAAAGTTACTAGTATTGGCTATGAAGCTTTCAAAGATTGTACAGGCTTGAAATCCGTGAGCATCCCCAACACTGTAACCTCCATTGGAAATTATGCTTTCGAAAATTGTACAGGTCTTTCATCCATAACTATTCCTAACTCAGTTACTGATATTGGTAGCTATGCGTTTCATGGATGTACAAATTTTAAAAACTTAATAATCCCTAACGGTGTTTTATACATATATTTTGGTGCATTTGATGGTTGTACAGGTTTAACAAAGGTCGAAGTATATGCTTCTTTAGATCTATCTTCTTATATATCTTCTTATGCTTCATACAACTTTTTTAACGGATGTACGAATTTAAAAGAGGCCGTTTTTGATTGTGAAAAAGTAAGCCCGTTATTCAAAGAATTCAAGTATCTTGAAAAAGTAACATTAAAGAATACCATAACCACTATTCAAGATAATTCGTTCGCAAGTTGTACTGGATTAAAAACTGTTGTAGTTCAATGTATGCCAACAAATACCGGTTATTCTATCTTTAGCGGATGTACAGCTTTGAAGGAAGTAACTATTGACTGTGAGACAACTCCCTCGTTGTTTCAGAACACAACATCTATTGAAAAAGTCAATTTTACAAATAGCGTAAAAACTATTGGCGGATGGAGTTTCTCGGGTTGTACTGGTCTGACCACAATTGATTTACCAACAAGTGTAACCAAAATAGAATCTTCTGCTTTTCAGAATTGTACATCATTAGCCAGTATTGTGTTACCTGACGGCTTAACTTCTTTGGGTTCATCTGCATTTGTCGGATGTACATCTTTATCAAATGTAGTGTTTCCCAACGGTCTCAAAACTATTGAGAATTCAGCATTTAGCGGTTGTACATCTTTAAATAACATCAGCTTACCTTATAAACTTGAATCATTGGGATCATCTGCATTTTCTTCTTGTACATCCTTGTATAGTATTATTATTCCTAATAGTGTAACGGTTTTAAGGGAAAGGACTTTTGGCGATTGCCAAAATTTGTCTTCTGTGACTATCGGGAGTGGCGTGACAAAAATAGCTTCAAATACTTTCACTTCTTCATACATCTCCAAAGTAATATGGCTGACTAACACCCCTCCATCGGGCTATAGCTCAATCTACGGATCCATCAACTATGTTTCAAATGATCAATTTACAAGTTTGTCAAATAAAGTCATATATCCATTCTTAAGTTCGATATTCGAGGTAGACGGCATAAGGTATGTTCCAGTCAGTCTTTCTGAACGCACTTGTGATGCTATAGATTGTGTTTATGATGAATCTGCGTCAATTACTAAATTAGGCTCAACAGTAACCTATAAGGGCGTCACGCTTACAGTCCAGAAGATCCAGCCTTATATATGTTATAACAATAAATACATCAATCACCTCACTATGGAAGTAAGCGGATCTATCAGTCATAATGCTTTCCAAGGATGTTCAAACATGCAGACCGCCATTTTTGGTACGACAAATAATGATACCGACAAAGATAATTTTACGGGTATTTATATTGGCAGTAATATAACAAGTATCGGCGACTGGGTATTCTACGGATGTGAGTCCCTCAATAAGTTGAACATTGCTGATAGGGTGAGTGAGTTGACATTGGGTTCTAATAACAATAGTCCTATATTCGGTTCTTGCCCGCTTGAATCTGTCTACATAGGCGGTAATATAACTTATAGCACCACAAAAGATAGAGGTTATTCCCCCTTCTATCGTAATACAACCATTCGCTCGGTCACCATTACTGACAAAGAAACAGAAATATCTCAGAATGAGTTCTATGGCTGTACGAACCTCCAGAGGGTCAGCATCGGCGACGGTGTAACCGACATCGGCGACTGGGCATTCTCTGGCTGTCAGAGTTTGAGTTACTTCGCATTTGGATCGCAATTACAGAATATTGGAACAGAGGCTTTCTCTGATTGTACGCAAGTTGGCGAGATTATAAGCAAGGCCAGGACTGCGCCAGTCTGCGGTTCTCAAGCACTTGACGACATCAACAAGTGGGATTGTAAACTTTATGTTCCTGATGGCACAATAGCATCTTATCAGGAAGCGGACCAATGGAAGGAGTTCCTCTTTGCTGAAGAGGGGACAGGAACAGCAGAACAAAATCCAAGCGGCGATGGTCCACAGAAATGCGGTACACCTAAGATTGCATATTCAGGTGATAAGATATCATTCACATGCGAGACGGAAGGAGTTAAGTTTTTCTATCGCATCACAGGCTCTGACGTAAAGGCAGGTAATGGAAGCGAAATCGGCCTTCAAAAGAAATACACCATCTCCGTCTATGCCACTAAGGAAGGATATGTTGACTCAGATGTCGCCAAGAGTACTATCGAAATCGGCAGTTTGGATGTATTTGGCGATCTCACAGGCGATGGCATCGTGAACGTCGCTGACCACGTTGAACTCTCGAAGATCATCATGGAACAAGGACAATAGGACAAAAAGTCTATTTACAACTATAGGGACGGCTCTTTGTTACAAACAGGAGAGCCGTCCTTTTTTTATGCGTTGCTGATGTTGGCTTGAAGAATATTTTCGGCTACCCTATAGGTTGGAATCTGTAGATTACAGATCATCTTCGTCCTTGGGCTGTATGAAGCCGATTGGACGGCGAGGCTTGTTATCAGCAGGCTTTGCCTGAAGCTCGGCAAGGGCGATGCTGATGGCATCGAGCTGCATGCGAGTACTCTCGTTGATGTCGTTCTGGTCAGCAAGGATGTCCTCAATATCAAGCTTGAGTTCTTCAATGTCCCTACGAAGTTGAGCAACATCGGCAACAGTATTAGGCAAAGGAAGAGAACCTGCCATACGACGAATTGCAACAAAAGCCCGCATTATGGATATATTCACATTGATTGCAGTATCGCTGTTGAGTAAACCAGACAACATTGCCAGCCCCTGTTCTGTAAATGCGTATGGCAATTTTCGAGTTCCTCCCCATCTTGAAATTCCATTTTGGAATATCAAGTCGTTTCTGAGTTTTTCAAATTCCTCTTCAGTTAGTTGAAACATGAAGTCTGGAGGAAAACGCTTAATGTTACGTTTAACGGCTTTGTTTAAATTACCTGTGGTTACTTGATAGAGTTCAGCCAGGTCCTTGTCCAACATGACTTTTACGTTGCGGATCTCATAAATCTTGGATTGAATGATTTGTAATTCGTCCATAGTAAATTGGATTTAATGTTAATAATGTGGTTTCGAGGGCAAAGGTAAGAAGATTTTCCGAGATTTCCAAATATTCTGAGAGTTTTTTATCTTAGTGGGATGAATTGTGCCTATCTGCTGTCATTGCGATGGGGTATGGATTTTTCAAGAATATTTGCATGGGCGCATTATTTTGGCGTAAAGAGTTTGGATAGGTGGGAAGTTCAGGAAATTGAAGAATTATGTTTATTGAATACTTTCCCCGTGGTTCACAAGTTCACAAGTTCACAAGTTCACAAAACGTAAAATCAAAAATTAATGAATAACGTAGAAGTCAATAAATTAATGAGTCCCGCTCAATTGGGCGGGACTCATTTTTATTTCTTGTCGTAGGCGTGGACGGGATAGTCGGTGGTGAAGTGCAGACCGCGGCTCTCCTTGCGCTCGAGGGCGAAGCGGGTGATGAGGTAACCCACGTTGATCATGTTGCGCAGCTCGCAAATGTCCTTTGAGGCCTTCACGCGCTTGAAGAGGTTCTCCGTCTCTTCGTAGAGCATGTCGAGACGGTCCCAGGCACGATGCAGGCGCAGGTCGCTGCGCACGATACCCACGTAGTTGGCCATGATCTGATTCACTTCGCGGACACTCTGGGTGATGAGCACCTTCTCCTCGTTGGTCATCGTGCCCTCGTCATTCCACTTAGGCACTTTCTCGTTGAAGTCGTAGAGGTCGACGTGCTCAAGTGAGTGGCGGGCGGCTGTCTCGGCATAGACAACGGCCTCGATAAGTGAGTTCGACGCCAGACGGTTGCCGCCATGAAGGCCTGTGCAGGAGCACTCGCCGAGGGCGTAGAGGCGCTCGATGCTGGTCTGGCCGTTAAGGTCGACCTTGATGCCGCCGCACATGTAGTGGGCAGCGGGCCTGACGGGGATATAGTCGGTGGTGATGTCGATGCCGATGGAGAGGCACTTCTGGTAGATGTTGGGGAAGTGGTGGCGCGTCTCGGCAGGATCCTTATGGGTGACGTCGAGGCAGACGTGGTCGATGCCGTGGATCTTCATCTCCTTATCGATGGCGCGGGCCACGATGTCACGAGGCGCCAGTGACAGACGCTCGTCGTACTTCTGCATGAACTCCTCGCCATTGGGCAGTTTCAGGATGCCGCCGTAGCCGCGCATGGCCTCGGTGATGAGGTAGGCGGGATGGGTCTCGTTGGGATTATGCAACACTGTGGGGTGGAACTGCACGAACTCCATGTCCTGCACCGTTCCCTTGGCGCGATAGACCATGGCGATGCCGTCGCCCGTGGAGATGACGGGATTCGAAGTGGTCAGGTAGACGGCTCCGCAGCCACCTGTACACATGACGGTGATCTTGGCCAGATAGGTGTCGACTTTCTGTGTGTCGGGGTTGAGTACGTAAGCACCGTAACAGTGGATGTATGGCGAACGGCGGGTGACTTTTGCACCCAGATGGTGCTGGGTGATGATCTCCACGGCGAAGTGGTTCTCCTTGATGTCGATGTTGGGGTCGGCCTTCACGGCTTCCATCAGTCCGCGCTGGATCTCGGCACCCGTATCATCGGCATGGTGGAGGATGCGGAACTCGGAGTGCCCGCCCTCACGATGGAGGTCGAAGGTACCGTCGTCCTTCTTGTCGAAGTTCACGCCCCACTTGACGAGTTCCTGAATCTGCGAGGGTGCCATGCGCACCACCTGCTCCACGGCCTTGGGGTCGGAGATGTAGTCGCCGGCGATCATCGTGTCCTCGATATGCTTGTCGAAGTTGTCGAGTTCGAGGTTCGTCACCGAGGCCACACCGCCTTGGGCAAACGAGGTGTTTGCCTCGTCGAGCGAGGTCTTGCAGATCATACACACGCGGCCTTTGTTGGCCTTGGCCACCTTCAAGGCATAGCTCATGCCAGCCACGCCGGCACCGATCACGAGGAAATCATACTTGTAAACCATACTTGATGTTCTTTTGCTATTCTGCTGCAAAGATAATCATTTTTCTCAGACAAAAGAACATAAGGACATGTTTTTTTAGACATAAGGACATAAAGACATATATTTTTAGACATAAGAACATAAGAAACATAAGGGCTGACCCATTGGGAGGGACTAAAAATATGTTCTTATGTTCTTATGTCTAAAAAAAATAAAAAAAACGTTTTTCTGTTTTTCTGTCTAAGAATTTTTTGTATCTTTGCAGCAGAACCAAGACAATACGACGATGAAAAAACTAGGATTACTATGGATGATGCTGATCCCGCTGGCCATGTTTGCCCAGCAGGTGATAGTGAGCGGAACGGTCATCGACGACAAGACGGGTCAGGTCTTGCGGCAGGCGAGTGTTGCTGCTGGACGCGTGTCGGTAGTGACCAATGAAGATGGTGTGTTTACCCTGAAGCTCGATGGAAACCAGAAAACGGTAAGCGTATCGCACCTGGGTTATAAGACCCGCAGGATTCAGATCGGGAATCGGGAGACGGGAGATCAGAACCTCACGATCCGTCTGGTGCCCACGTCCATCCAACTGCGCGAGGTGATTGTTCGCAACGAGGATCCTCGTCGGCTTGTAGACATCGCCATCGACAAGATTCCGGATAACTACAGCCGTGTGCCCGAGTTGCTGAAGGGCTTCTATCGTGAGACGGCCATGAAGCGCCGCCACTATATCTATGTGGCCGAGGGCGTGGAGGATCTGTACAAGACTCCTTACAACCGTGGAACGGCGCGCGACCGTGTGGCGATCGTCAAGGGGCGTCGGCTGCTCAGTCAGAAGCAGGGTGACACGCTCGGTGTGAAGGTGGCGGGCGGACCTGTGCAGGCGGTGGTCATGGATCTGGTCAAGAATCGGGAATTCCTGTTGAACAAGGAAGATCTCGACGCCTATCGCTTCTCGATGGCCCCCTTGGAGTTCATCAACGACCGTCAGCAGTTTGTCGTGCTGATGGAGCCTTACTTCGTGACAGACCACGCGCTGTTCTTCGGTAAGCTGTATATCGATGCCGAGCGTCTCGCCTTTACGCGTATCGAGCTCGACCTCGACATGAGAGACAAGGATAAAGCTACGCAGACGATGCTCGTGAAGAAGCCCTTTGGCGTGAGGTTCAAACCCCGTGAGCTCTCCACCGTCGTGGACTACCGTTACGAGGAGGGCGTCACCCGCATCAGCTATCTGCGCAACACCTTCCGCTTCAACTGCGACTGGAAGCGTAAGCTGTTCTCCACCTCGTTCACCGCCACCTGTGAGATGGCCGTCACCGACAGCCAGTCAGACCAGGTGCAGCCCATTGCCAGCCGCAACTCGTTTGACTCGCGCGATGCCTACTACGACAAGGTGGAGTACTTCCTGGATCCCGACTATTGGAGCAACTATAATATCATCGAACCTTCGGAATCGCTCGACAAGGCCATCAAGCGACTGGTGTCGAAGTACAGAAGGAATTGAAAAAGTGAAAAAGTGAAATGAAAAGACAAATGATAATGATGGCACTGGCGATGAGCCAGTGCTTTACTATGCAGGCACAGACGTTGCCTGGCGTGACACTATTGAGACAAGACACGGCCGAGGTGGTGCTGCCTTGGCCGATGAACGTACAGGCACGACTGGACAGCCTGACGAGTGACACACTGCTGCGACGCACCCAGCTCGGACTGATGGTCTACGACCTCGCAGCCGACTCCGTGCTCTACAGTTATGGCGGACAGCAGACGCTCCGCCCTGCCTCGACCATGAAACTGCTCACATCGGTGACGGCCCTCGACCTGCTGGGCAGTCGCTACGACTATCGCACCTCGCTCTATTATCAGGGGCGCATGGCCGACGGGGTGCTTGAGGGAGATGTGTGGCTCGTGGGCGGCATGGATCCCCTCTTCGACGATACCGACCTCCGCATCATGGCCGAGACCCTGCACAGGGTGGGCATCGACAGCATCAGCGGAAGGATCATGAAGGATGTCACCTTCAAGGAGGACATGCTGCTGGGCGAGGGATGGTGCTGGGATGACGACAACCCCCAGCTCACACCGTTGCTTATATCGAGGAAGGATGAGTTTGCCGAGCGTTTCAAGGAGGAACTGGAGAAATGCAGCATTATTGTCAATGCCCCTATCTCGGCAGGACGCCTGCCGAAGGACGCGCTGCTCGTCTGCTCCCGTTCCCATCCCCTCAGCGAGGTGCTTGTGCCGATGATGAAGGAGAGCGACAACCTCTATGCCGAGTCGATGTTCTTCCAGATTGCCGCGGCTACGGGCCAGCGTCCTGCGAAGGCCGTCCATGCCCGTCAGGCCGTCAAGAGCTTGCTCTCGAAGGCGGGTGTGAGGGGTATTCCCTATCGCATTGCCGACGGTAGCGGCCTGTCGTTATATAATTATGTCACGCCCGAGCTGATGGTGCGCCTGCTGCGCTATGCCTATCTGAAGCGCGACGTGATGGCGGCGCTCTATCCCGCCCTCCCCGTGGCAGGCGTCGACGGCACGCTGAAGAAACGCATGAAGGGAAGTGCTGCTGAGGGTAACGTGCATGCAAAGACAGGCACGCTGTCTGGCATCTCCTCGCTGGCGGGCTACTGTCGTGCAGCCAACCAGCACCTGCTGGCTTTCTGCATCATCAACCAGGGCATCATGAAGAATGCCGAGGGGCGAAATTTCCAGGATAAGGTCTGCGAGGCGCTCTGCCGACCGTTTTAATTAAAACGAAAAGTCAAATTTCTCAAATCTTGACCGCTGAGATGTCCACCAGTCCGTTGACGATAGCATAGATGGTGAGGCCTGCCGGACTATGAATCTGTAATTTGCGGGCGATGTTGCGGCGGTGGGTGATGACGGTATTGGTGGAGATGCAGAGGTGGTCGGCGATTTCCTTGTTCGACATACCCTGAACGAGGGAGACAATCACATCCTTCTCGCGGTCGGACAATGCTTCTGGGTTCTGGCCGATGCCGCTTTTGAACACCATGTCGGTAATATTCTTGGTAACATCGCTTTGCTTTACCTTCTGCTCCAGACGACGGATGGCCGGCACGAAGATGCGATCCTCAATCTCAGCATGCTGACGCAGCCACACCTCGTTCTCATAGATGTCGTGAAGGGTGGCAGTGAGCTGATTGTTGTGCAGGCCGTCCTGCGGCAGATATTTTATAATCAGCAACTTTAGTTCGCGCAGTTTCTTGTCGGCAGCCCCATGATGCTTCGAGAAGGTTTCCACATTGTAATCGTTTGTAGGATGTCCTTCCAATAGTGACTCCACGTAGGGAAACAGCGTTTTCTGCTCATATTTCATGTGTTGGCGTATCTCACGGGCATACTCATTGTAGAAACGTAGGATGAGTTGTGCCAGTGAGTCGTTCTCGTTGAGCGACTCCGTCAGTTCCCTGCGGATGTAGGGCAGCTGGAAGTCGAGGAAATAGGCGTGGCTTGCTTCGAGATAGTGGAGCAGCGTGGGTACACTAATCTTGTCGTCCGTCTCAAACTCACCATATCCATTCATCGCGAAATTGACCACAGCGAGAAATGTATAGGTGTCCACATTGTTATCCTCACATGTTTCCTGTACAGTCTTGTCGCCAAAACCTAGGCTGATGCCGAAACTGCCCAGCGACTGCAATAGGTTGTAATTATCACGGATGAGCGAGATCATCTTGTCGTCCGCCTCATACATCTTCTGATTCTTCATCTATAAACTATAAACCGTAAACTACCTAAATATGATTATCGGGTGCAAAGGTAGACATATTTTCCGACCTGTGCAATAATCACAAGTAGGTATTTTAGGGGTGAGAAATGAGAGATGAGGGGCGAAAATGGGCGATTTCATCATTTTTAGGTATTGCGGAAGCACAAGAAACCCACTACTTTTGCACCCGATTTTTGAAACAACAGACAGAACGATGAAACGACTAATAGGTATTTTGGCATTCGTCAGCATGGTGCTGACAGCTAATGCACAGGTCCATGCTGGCGACAGCGTGATGCAGCACGTAAAAGGTAATAGACTAAGCGTGGGCGGTTACGGTGAAGTGGCTTACTCACGCAATTATTATAGTGATCACGTCAGTCGGTATAGTCAGCCTGAAGAACATAAGAACGACCCCAGTCACGGACGTTTTGACATTCCCCATGCTGTCATCTATCTGGGTTATGACTTCGGCAAAGGCTGGTCACTGGGTACAGAGATTGAGTTCGAACATGGCGGTGCTGGCCTTGCCTACGAGAAGGAAGACGAGGAAGGTGGCGAGTGGGAACAGGAAACAGAGAAAGGTGGAGAGGTAGAACTCGAACAATTCTGGATTCAGAAGACCTTTTCTCGCGCGGCCAATGTCCGATTCGGTCATATCGTGGTACCAGTAGGCCTGAACAATGCGCACCACGAACCACTCAACTTCTTCACCGTGTATCGTCCCGAGGGCGAGAATACCATTCTGCCCAGCACCTGGCATCAGACGGGCATGTCGTTTTTTGGCCGTTATAAGAAGTTCCGCTATGAGGCCCAACTGCTGGCGGGTCTTAATGCCGACAACTTTACCAACACCAACTGGATCAAGAAGGGAACAGCCAGTCCGCTGGAGTTTGAAGTAGCTAATAAATATGGTGTAGCGCTCCGCTTGGATAACTATTCCGTTCCAGGATTGCGTCTGGGCTTGAGTGGCTATTACGGCGAGAGCATTGGCAACAGCTACCCCAGAAATGCCAACGGTGTGGATGCGGAGTATAAAGGTCAGGTGCTTGTTGGTGCCTTTGATTTTACCTACAATGCTCACAACTGGATTATTCGCGGACAGGCCGACTATGGCTATCTGGGCGATGCCGAACAGCTGAAGTATGTTTATAACCGTACTAACAAGAAGTCGCCCTATCACCACTCGGCCTTCGTCAGCAAGAATGCATACGCCGTAGGCATTGAGGCTGGCTACGACATCTTCTCGCTGCTCTCTCACCTCTCGTCTTCCACCTCTCACCTCTATCTCTTCGGTCGCTACGAGCAGTATAACCCATACGCCAGCAATACCAAGAGCACAGCTTACGACTATACCGAGGTGAAGCGCATGGCCGTTGGCGTGAACTATTATCCCATACCTGAGATTGCCATCAAGGCCGAGTATTCTCATCGCTTCCTGAAAAGCCAGTATAACGACGAGCCTTCTGTCAGCATCGGTGTGGCGTATGAGGGATTCTTTCTTTAAGTGAAGAGTGAAAAATTTGCTACCGCAATCGTAAACATTTTAAATAAACAACAAATGAAAAAGAAATTTATCTTAGCAATGGCGCTCCTGACGGGCGCAATGACATTCACATCATGTAGTAGTGATGACGACAAGGACAACGAAGAAACAGCGTTTAGTGTGAGCGAGACCAAACCCATTCTCGACGATGACAATTACAGCTCTAACACGACTGCTGCCAATTATTCGGTAAAGTCGTTTGGCGAGAGCGCCGTTGACGGTTGTGCCGATATTGTCAGTCAGCTCGAGGCGGCCAACGCTATCATCGGCAGTGCGAAACTCTCGGAGGCTCAGGAGTCCTATCTTCGGGAGGTGCTGAAGAATCTGGTCAACGAGGTGATCGTGCCCACCTATACCAAGCTCGCCGATAACACGGAAGCGCTTGAAAAGACACTGCACGGACTGACCACCGGCACCATTACCCAGGCTCAGGTTGATGAGGCATGTAAGGATTTCAAGGCTGCCCGAATGTACTGGGAGCAGAGCGAGGCTTTCCTGGGCGGTGCCGCATCCGATTTCGACATCGACCCCACGATCGACTCGTGGCCGCTGAACCGTTCGCTGTTGCTCAGCTATTTCAACAACGGCATGAACGACGAGATGCTCGACGATGCGACGATCCTGGGTTTCCACGCACTCGAGTTCATACTCTTCCGCGATGGTCAGCCACGGCAGGTAGCCGAACTGAAAGGCAACGACACCTATAAGAACTTTGAGAATATCACAGGTGCACAGGAGCTGGCGTATGCCCAGACCATCTGTACCCTGCTCAAGCAACGCACCTTCCAGTTGCAGTGTGCCTGGGATGGCGGCCGGGATGCCAGCCGTATGGCTGTGGTGAAGGCCGCCGGTCTCGACTATCAAACCGAAAAAGGCCTCTCCTTTGGCGATAATCTCATCAATGCCGGTATTGCTGGAGCCAACAGTAGTTTCCCGACGCTGAAGGATGCCATCGCACAGGTTCTCTCTGACGATGAGGGTAGCTGTTTGGCTATTGCCAACGAGGTGGGTACGGCCAAGATCGCCAACCCGTTCTCTGCCGGCGACGTGTCGTATGTGGAGTCACCTTACAGCTACAACTCCATCGCCGATTTCCGCGATAACATTCGTTCTATCCGTAACGTATGGCTCGGCTCTACCGACAAGAAGGCCAACAAGTACAGCTTCCACACCTTCTTTGCCAGTGTGAAGCAGGATGCAGTAAATAATAAGGTAGAGGGCGCTTACGTCAGCGCCATCGAAGGTATCAGCAATATGCCGTCGCCCTTCGTAAAGTACTGCTGCACGATTTGGAATCTAGCATTTGAAGACGATGAAGACTTCTAAACTCTTACTGGCAGGCCTTTTGGTAGCGCCAGCCTTTACCGCTTGTTCGGACAGTAATGATCTGACCGAACTGGGTCCATTGGAGACTGAGGAAGAAGTCTTCGGCAAGGCCACTGGTAACTTTACGGCCGAAGAGTGGTTTCCTGGCGGAGAGTTGGGTACCACCGAGAAGGCCAGCTATTCAGCCCCGACACCTGCCGTGCAGAACATTGTAGGCATGGAGGAGGACTTCAATACCGGCGAAGACTTCTTTGAGCACCTCTACACCTTCGAGCAGGCTCCCCGTCGCGGACTGGGACCTGCCTGGGTGCGCAACAGCTGTATTGCCTGTCACCCGAGTTACGGACACGGCAAACGACAGACGGAGTATCGGGCCAACACTATCGGCAATGGTTACCTGCTGGTCATCTATCACCCCAGTAACAATGCCTATATCTCTGAGGTGACGGGCATGCCCCAGACGCAGGCGATGGCACCTTTCAAGGCACCTATCGACGAGACCCAGATTCAGATAGACTGGAAGCCCGTAACAGCGATGGAGAGCGGACTGGCGATGACCTTCCCCGATGGTGAGACTTACTCGTTGATCTATCCTGAGGTGCGCATCCCGCAGTCGGCCTTCAACACCAATCCGAAGCCTACCGACTATGAGGTACGCTTAGAATCTACCATTGGCATTTACGGTACGGCATTGCTCGATGCCATCGACGATGAGGAGATTGAGAAACAGTGGGCGTCGGAGGCCCGCTTTGCTGAGATGAACCCCGCCATGTGGGACAAGGAGACCAACACCTTCAAGGCCAGTGCCTACTATTCTGCGCCTTACAACGATACGGGCACTCATCGTGGCGGGCATGGTCCGCTCAAGCGCTTTACCTACGCCATGACCCGTGGATCGTTGCAGGACGGTGCCGGCGCTAATGCCATCTGGAACATCACCAACGTCACCCGTAGCGACCGCCATTGGCTCTACACCACCTCGGCGTGGGCCAAGGCACAGAGCGAGGATCCCGAGGTGATCAGCTACATCAAGCAACACGGTTCATCACCCCTCAGCATACTTTATCCATATTATGCCGATGGTACTGACGAAGGCATTGCCAACCGTGTCTACGAAGTGCTCAACACCCCCTCTGTCGCCTATAAGGAGACTTTCGAGAAGTATCTGCTCAATGGTGCACCCTATAATGGAGTAGAGGAGATGAGCGACAAGCAGTACTACCAGTTCATGGTGTGGCACCGTGGATTGGCTGTTCCTGCCGCCCGAAACCTGAACGATGCCGATGTGCAGCGCGGCAAGCAGTTGTTTAGCGAGATTGGTTGTGCCAACTGTCACCGCCCGTCGTGGACGACTGGTTCTGATGACATGTGGGTCGATGCCAGCACCAAGACTTACGCCCAGCAGATGGGAAAGAGTGCCGGCAGCATGCTGCCCAAGTATGCCCACCAGACCATCTGGCCATACACCGATCTGGTTCAGCACCGCTTGTTCATGGCCAACGATATCCGTACAGGCTGGTGTCGCACCACACCGTTGTGGGGTCGCGGCTTGAGTCGCCGTCTCACTGGTGCCGACGATCGTCTGCACGACTGCCGGGCCCGTACTGTCATCGAGGCCATCATGTGGCATGGATACTCCAAGCAGTCGGATGGTTATCGTGCTACAGAGAAGTTCTACAATCTGCCAAAATCCGATCGCGATGCCATCGTTAAGTTTATCGAGTCGATATAGGTGTATTCTATGGGTACTCTTCACCTTTTCACCCTCTAACCTTTTCACCTCTTCGGCTCGCCCTCAGGTTTTGCCTGAGCATACGGCTGCGCATTTCTGCCAGTTGTTTGTCGTTGAAGGCTCGTCTGTTTCAACCATGTCGCTTCGAGCCCGGAAGATGATACAACCCGACGACAGCCTCAGCGTAGAGCAGATATTGGCAGGTTATGTCCTGTTGGCCGACGGTTGGCAGACCATGCGCCTGTTTCCCCATCAGGAGGATGGAGTCATCACTTGGTATAGTGCCACCGATGAACTCCCCTCCACGATGAGTTCAGAGCACCAGCGGTACATCCGTGAAGTGTTCCCACGTCTTGTCGCCGAGGTGAAGGCAGGTCACTGGTCCACGGTGGATGCCTTCATCGACCGCATGATTCGGTATCAGTGCCAGTTCGGCAGCATCAGACATCCCTCTCGTCCGTCGTCCGCTGCTATCATCGGGATAGTCCTTTTGTTTTTTACGTTGACAATCCTTGGACTTAAGAAACAGAATGCTAGGCTGCCCTCTCCGGCTTCTTTGCCGTCGTGCACTCGTTGACGAGGTAGACGATGCTCATGTAGGGGATGCCAGTGTTCGTCTCGAGACCAATCTCACAGGTACGACTGTTGGAGTAGCCCACTTCGATGTGGTTGGCCTCGATCTGCGGACGGAGTTTCCTTAATCCGTACTTGTTCAGTTCCGGGAATGTGAAACCACGGTCGCCAGCGAAGCCACAGCAGCCTACACCCTCAGGCAGGAATACCTTCGTGGAGCACAGCTTGGCTAAGTTGATGAGGTCGTCGGCTACTCCCATCTGACGTGTTGAACAGGTGATGTGCAGGGCTATCGGACGGTCTATCGGGTGGAAGTCGAGACGGGGCACGAGATACTCCATGATAAACTCGGCAGGCTCGTAAAGCTTCATCTTCTTCATCACCTTCTTCATACGGTGCAGACAGGGACTCTGTGCGCAGAGCACGGGATACTTGCCCTGCTCAGAGGCCTCCCACAGGGCTTTCTCCAGTTCGGCACTCTTACGGTCGGCGATGTCGAGCATACCCTTCGACTCCCAGATCTGTCCGCAGCACATCTTCTCCATGCCCTTCGGGAAGATTACCTCGTATCCGGCCTTCGCCATGAGCTGAATCACCTCGTCGACGAGGTCGTGAATCTTGCCGCCTTGCTTGGACTGACCCATCGTCTGGTTGATACAGCTGGGGAAATAGACCACTTTCAAGGGAGAGTGCTCTTCCTTGTGGTGGGGGATGGATTTCTCGATGATGAACTGCGTGAGGTCTGACGGCTTCGGCTGGCGATGCTTCTTCGGCATGGCTGTCGTCCAGAGAGGCAGGCCCATCTTGTTCATCGTACGGCAGACGGTGGTCATGAGTTTGGGACCGAGGGTGACATGGGCGGCGTGGGCCACGTCGAGCACCACGCGCAGGCCACTCTTAATGCCAGCCATGTGGTTGGCGGCAAACTCTCCCACTTGATAGCCTATGGTGCTGTTGTTCATGTCGAGTTGGCGGATGATGTGCGTGAGCTCGCCCGTGTTGATTTTCATCGGACACGAGGTGGAGCAGAGCCCGTCCGTTGCACAGGTCTGGTCGCCATAGTATTTATACTGCTTGCGAAGGGTGGCGGCGCGCTCAGGATCTCTGCCGGTGGCCTCCAGTTCACGGATTTCACGCTGTACGGCGATACGCATACGAGACGACAGCGTCAGGCCGCATGACATACAGTTCACCTCACAGAAGCCACACTCGATACACTTGTTCGCACGCTTCACCTGCTCGATGGTCTCCTTGGCCGTCGAGAGCTTCGGATCCATCAGGTAGTGACCGCCATCGGGCACGCTCTTGAAGTCGTAGTCGAGCACGGGCAGAGGTTTCAGACACTTGATGAAACAGTCGGGATCGTCGTTGAAGATCACGCCCTGGTTCAGCAGTCCATCGGGATCGAAGATGGCCTTCAGTTCCTTCATCACCTCATAGGCCTTGTCACCCCACTCGTATTTCACGAAGGGTGCCATGTTGCGGCCTGTGCCGTGTTCGGCCTTCAGCGAACCGTCATAGCTCTCCACCACGAGCTTGGCCACGTCGCGCATCATCTCGGCATAGCGTGCCACCTCGTGTTCATCGGCAAAACTCTGGTTCAGGATGAAGTGGTAGTTGCCCTCGAAGGCGTGGCCGTAAATACAGGCATCGTCGTATCCGTGATCGGCGATGAGCTTCTGGAGCTTCACAGTGGCCTCAGGCAGACTTTCGATGGGGAACGCCACATCCTCGATGAGACACGACGTGCCCACAGGTCTTGTGCCGCCTACGCTGGGGAAGATGCCTGAACGGATGGCCCAATACTTGCCATAGACAGCAGGATCCTCCGTGAACTCTGCAGGGACATACAGTTTGAATTGTCCCAAGCACTCCTTAATCTTCTCAATCTTCTCGAGCAGTTGCTCATGGGTGATACCCTTCGTCTCGGTGAGGATGGCAGTGAGGTTGTGGTAGTCGCCTGGTTCCACACCTGCGATCTTTCCTGCATCCACATCTTTCTGGTATTGCAGGAACACAGGATCGTCGACGGAGCTGAGCGATTTGTAGTCGAGCATCTCGGCACTTTTCACCATCAGCTGTTCGGCACTCATCGCCAGGTCTTCGTCGCCTGCCTTGAGTTTCTTCATGGCTACCACGGCCTCGCAACTCTCCTTCATCGTGAGGAAATAGACCATCGCCGAAGCTTTGTACTTGTAGTCGATGAGGGTCTTCATCGTCACCTCGGAGAGGAAGGCGAGCGTACCCTCTGAGCCTACCATCGAGTGGGCGATGATGTCGAAGGGATTGTCGTAGGCGATGAGTGGACGGATGTTCAGACCCGTCACGTTCTTAATACTATATTTGGTACGTATGCGCGAGGCAAGTTTTTCGTCGGCACGCACCTTGTCGCGCAGGGCTTCGATCTTAGCCAGGAACTCCGGATGGCTCTTGCGGAAAGCCGCACGACTCTCTTCCGAGCCTGTGTCGAGTACGGTACCATCGGTGAGGATGATTCTTGCCGACACCATCATGCGGTCGCTGTTGGCATGGACACCACAGTTCATGCCCGAGGCGTTGTTGATGACGATGCCACCCACCATCGCAGAGCCGATGGAGGCTGGGTCTGGTGGGAACACACGGCCATAGGGCTTCAGAAACTCATTCACCTTCGCCCCCACAATGCCAGGCTGGAGCCTGACCGTCTCCTGATTCTCGCCAATCTCGTACTTCTCCCAGTGCTTGCCCGCCACGATGAGCACAGAGTCGGTACAACTCTGTCCTGAGAGCGAGGTGCCTGCAGCACGGAAAGTGAATGGTAGTTTGTACTTCTGGCAGAGGCGTACTATCTTCGAGATTTCCTCCTCGCCGTCACTTCGGATGACGACTTTCGGAATCTGGCGGTAAAAACTGGCATCTGTTCCCCAGCCGAGGGTACGGAGCTCGTCGGTATAAATACGTTCAGACGGCATGAATTGTCTGAGATCTGAAAGGAAACTGTTCACCATAGGACAATGTTGGTTTTAAGTTATTACGTGTATTACTTTGGGGCAAAGATACGAAAATAAATTGAAAGTTATGAGTTAAGAGTGGAGAGTTTTTTGTCATTTTTGATTTTTTCACTAAAATATTGTGGTACTATGGGATTATCTTCGTAAATTTGTGCCCAATATAAATCATTAAAACTAAAAACCCCTATGACAGCATTAGTATCTGTAATCCCAATCGTGTTGCTCATTGTCCTGATGATGGGCTTCAAAGTGTCTGGCTATAAGAGTGCGGTAGTCACTCTTATCGTAACCGTCCTCCTGGCGCTCTTTGCTGTTCCCGCAATGGGCATCCTACCCGCCAAGTTCGCTGGTGTCAGCATCTACGGCATCACCCTCTGGTCTATTGTTGAGGGCTTCCTGAAGGCATGCTTCCCCATTATCCTGATTATCATCTGTGCCATCTTCAGCTACAATATCCTTTGTGAGACGAAGGAGATTGAGACCATCAAGGCACAGTTCATTCAGATGACCTCCGACAAGGGCCTGCTCGTGCTTCTGCTGACGTGGGGTCTTGGTGGTGTGCTCGAAGGTATGGCGGGCTTTGGAACGGCCGTGGCCATTCCCGCTGCCATCCTTATCGGACTGGGCTTCAAGCCGATGTTCTCAGCTGTGATCTGTCTGGTGGCCAATACGGTGGCTGTGGGCTTTGGAGCCGTAGGTCTGCCGGCCACGACACTCGCCAACCAAGTGGCCGCCAGTGGCGTGGCTACGCCTGAGGAGCTCTGTGAGGTGGCTACCTTTATTATATTGCAGCTCTCGCTGATGTTCTTCATCACGCCGTTCCTCATCCTGATGATGACCGATCGTACGAAGATTGTGAAGAATATCACCATCGCCCTCTTCGTGGGAACGTTCTCCATCATCGTGCAGTTCTGCTGTGCCCACTTCATCGGTCCTGAGACACCCGCCATCCTCGGATCCGTGGCTGCCATCATCGCCATGCTTCTCTACAACAAGCTGTTCATCAAGGACGAGAATCCTGCTGACGAGGTGATTGTCGAGAAGAAGAAGTTCGGACTGGTGAAGACCCTCAAGGCCTGGAGCGTCTATGGACTGATCATCTTCTTCATCCTCATCTCGAGTAAGATTGTGCCTCCCATCAACGAACTGCTGAACCAGACATTGGTGACGAAGTTCGATCTGCCCGTTATTGGCAACACTTTCAAGTTCGGCTGGCTCTCGAATGCAGGCTTGATGATTTTCCTTGGTGCTGTCATCGGTGGCCTGATTCAGGGCATGAGCTTTGGCAAGCTGATGAAGCTGCTGGCCAAGACCACCATCAACCTGCAGAAGACGGTGGTCACCATCTGCTGCCTTGTGGCGATGGCCATGCTGATGAACAATACGGGTATGACCAACGACATCGCCAAGGGGCTCGTACTGCTCACAGGTGCTGCCTTCCCGTTCTTCGCACCGCTCATCGGCTCTATCGGAACGTTTGTAACCGGTTCGGCAACGAATGCCAACATCCTCTTCGGAAAGCTGCAGGCAACAGCTGCTGCCGACCTCGGCCTGGTGAATCAAGGCACGTTCTTTGGTGTCACAGGTAATGAGACCAACTGGCTCGCTGCTGCCAACTGTGCAGGCTCTGAGGGTGGTAAGCTGCTCTCGCCGCAGAGTATCGCCATTGCTACGGCCGCCTGCGATATGGAGGGCCAAGACGGTGACATCATGCGTAAGACCATGCCGTTCGCTATCTTCTGGATTCTGATGAACGGTCTGATGGTGTTCCTCGGACTTCATGTGATTTGAAGATAAAAAGGTATTCATTAATCAGGTAAAAAGATTAAAAGGGTAAAAAGAATCCCCAGCCTCTTGCAGGGTTGGGGATTTATTAGTAATTTTGCAGCCAAAACAATTAAACGATATGGAAAATAGCAACCGTAAGGAGCAGATCCTCGTCAGGATAACAGGTCAGGACCGTCCTGGACTGACAGCATCGATTATGGCTATCCTGGCCAAGTATGATGCCCAGATCCTCGATATTGGCCAGGCCGACATCCACTCGACGCTCTCGCTGGGCATCCTTATCCGTATGGACGAGACCCACTCTGGACAAGTGATGAAGGAACTGCTCTTCAAGGCCACAGAACTGGGAGTGCAGATAGGTTTCTCACCCATCAGCGACGATGAGTATGAGGACTGGGTGGGCCATCAGGGCAAGAACCGTTATATCCTCATGGTCATGGGTCGCCAGTTGGAGGCCCGTCATATTGAGGGCGCCACCCGCATCCTCGCGGATCAGGGCTTCAATATCGATTCCATCCTGCGTCTCACGGGTCGTAAGAGCATTAAGAACCCCACGAAGCACACCCGTGCCTGCATCCAGTTCTCGTTGCGCGGAGAACCCACAGACCGTCAGGAGATGCAGTCGAAGCTGATGAAGTTGTCGCAGGAGATGGAGATCGACTTCTCTTTCCAACGCGACGACATGTTCCGTCGTATGCGTCGTCTCATCTGCTTCGATATGGACTCTACGCTGATTCAGACAGAATGTATCGATGAACTCGCAGAGCGCAATGGGGTAGGGGCTCAGGTCCGTGCCATCACGGAGAGTGCCATGCGTGGCGAGATCGACTTCAAGGAGAGTTTCACCCGTCGAGTGGCTCTGTTGAAGGGTCTCGACGTGAGCGTGATGCAGGAGATTGCCGAGAACCTGCCCATCACCGAGGGTGCAGACCGTCTGATGACCATCCTTAAGCGCTGTGGCTATAAGATTGCCATTCTCTCAGGTGGATTTACCTACTTCGGCGAGTATCTCCAGCGCCGCTATGGCATCGATTATGTCTATGCCAACGAACTCGAGATTGGTGAGGACGGCAAGCTGACGGGCCGTTATGTGGGAGAGATTGTCGACGGGCATCGTAAGGCAGAACTCCTGAAACTCATAGCACAGGTGGAGAAAGTGAACCTTGCCCAGACCATCGCCGTGGGTGACGGTGCCAACGACCTGCCAATGATCTCCGAGGCTGGCCTCGGGATCGCCTTCCACGCCAAGCCCCGTGTGGTTGCCAACGCCAAGCAGTCCATTAATACCATCGGCCTCGACGGTGTCCTCTACTTCCTCGGCTTCAAGGATTCCTACCTCGGCGACCAAGGCAAACTGTAATTCATGGTCAAATATAATAAAGCATTAATGTCGTTTGCAACAACGTTGTTGGAATGGTTTCGTGAGAACGGCCGTGACCTGCCTTGGCGGCAGACCCGCGACCCCTATGCCATTTGGCTCTCGGAGATTATCCTCCAGCAGACGCAGGTGAAGCAGGGCTGGGATTACTGGGAACGCTTCATGCACCGTTGGCCGACGGTGGAAGCCCTTGCTGCTGCTACGGAAGACGAAGTGCTACGCGAGTGGCAGGGACTGGGCTATTACAGTCGTGCCCGCAACCTCCACTATGCCGCCAAACAGATTGTCGCCCTTGGTCATTTCCCTGACACTCTTGAGGAAATCCGGAAACTCAAGGGCGTGGGCGACTATACCGCTGCTGCCATCGGGAGCATCGCCTTCGGTCTGCCTGCTGCTGTCGTCGATGGCAATGTCTACCGTGTCCTCGCCCGTCACTTTGGCATCGATACCCCCATTAATACCACCGAAGGCAAAAAACTCTTCCAATCCCTCGCTCAGTCCCTCCTGCCTATTGACATTCCTCATTCCTCAGCCTATAACCAGGCCATCATGGACTTCGGCGCCATCCAGTGTACGCCCCAGTCACCTCGTTGCCAGGAGTGTCTGTTGATGGAAAGCTGTGTCGCCTTCCGCTCTAACCTCGTCTCTGACCTCCCCGTCAAACAGAAGACTCTCAAAGTCCGTGAGCGCCACCTTATTTATATATTTATAAGGTATAACGGTGAAACGGCTCTCCATCGCCGTGGCCCTGGCGACATCTGGCAAGGGCTGTGGGAGCCTTTCCTTTGCGAAACGGTTCCGGCAGGTGCTGAGTTGTTAAGAAGGAACGTGAAGCATGTTCTGACCCATCGCATTCTCTATGCCGATTTCTACCTGTGGGAACCAGCAGAGAGGCCTGTGCTTCCCCTTGATTATATATGGATAAAAGAAACGGAACTCGACAACTATGCCGTGCCCCGTCTCATTGAAAAACATATAATTCTCCCCCTGAGTCTGGGGGAGTTAGAGGGGGAATGAATACTATCGACTTTCCCGACAGAATTCTTATTTCTCCTTCAGATAGTTAGCGAAGATTTTTGCAGCACTCTCTACCTTTGCAGCACAGGGACGGCTCTTGTAGTACTCTGCTGTGCGCTCGGAAGCTACGTAGCTGCATGGGGCTTTTGCGTGGCCTTGGATGCCGAGAATCTCGGCACAAATAAGACTGCCGTTCTCTTCCTTCGACTTGGCAAGGAGATCCTGAACGACTTTATAACAGGCGGATTTGCCATCACGGTCGCTGCCTTCCGTCTGTCCGCAGTCGAGACCTATGAGCATCACGATGCCAGAGACGGCACCGCACATCATTCTCAGACGGCCTACACCGCCACCGAAGCCTGCTGCAATTTTCTTAGCCAGCGTCTCGTCTAATCCGTAAAGGTCGGAAAAGGCTGCTACCACACTTTGGCAGCAGCCATATCCGGCCATGAAATTATCGACTGCGCGAGCTACGCGCTCGTCTAATTCACGATCTGTCATTACTCAACCTCTGACTCAGCTGCACGGAAACTTGGAAGATCTTCCACACGGAAATCCTTAATGTAAGCAGCCTTACCAATGATGTCCTCAGTGATCATGCGGAGATAGACATTAGCACTCTTCTCGAAGAGCTCAGGAGCCTTCGTGGCATCACGGAGAATCAGGATAGACATCACGAGCTCGGCAGTCATATCATACAGACGACGAGCCAGGAAGTCATGAGCCTCTTGATTATCAAGTGCCTTGACTGTTGCGATGGCATCCTCATAGATCGTCACAAGTCCGTCCAGACGCTCTGCAGCGTACTTCAGACTCTCCAGCACCTCCATACCGTTGGCCATCTCGCGGATGGTGTTCAGCATAAAGCCGTTGGTGATGTAGCGGATAGCGGCTACAACCTGCAGCTGAGTGGTACCCTCGTAGATGGAGAAGATACGGGCATCGCGGAACAGACGCTGGCTTTTGTACTCCATGATGAAGCCCGAACCACCGTGGATAGAGATGGCATCGTAGGCGTTCTGGTTGGCGTACTCTGAGTTCATACCCTTAGCCAGGGGAGTGAAGGCATCAGCCAAGCGCTGGTACTTCTTCAGCTCCTGCTTCTCCTCAGCGGTGAGGGCACGGTCGCGCTCGATGTCCTCGAGACACTTGTAGATATCAACGTAAGCAGCTGTCTCATACAGCAGTGAACGACCAGCATCGAGCTTGGCCTTCATGCGGCTGAGCATATCGTAAACAGCGGGGAAGTTGATGATCTTATCACCAAACTGCTGACGCTCCTTGGCGTAAGCCAGACCCTCGTTGTAAGCCTCCTGCTCCACACCTACAGACTGTGCGGCGATACCCAGACGGGCACCGTTCATCAGGGCCATCACGTACTTGATCAGTCCCAGACGGGTGCTTCCGCAGAGCTCTGCCTTGGCGTTCTTATAGGTGAGCTCACAGGTAGGAGAGCCGTGGATACCCAGCTTGTGCTCGATGTGGCGCACGTTCACACCACCTTGGCGTTTGTCGTAGATGAACATCGACAGGCCACGTCCGTCCTTCGTGCCTTCCTCAGAACGAGCCAGTACGAGGTGGATGTCGCTATCGCCGTTGGTGATGAAACGCTTCACACCGTTCAGGCGCCAGCAGTTCTCCTTCTCGTCGAAGGTAGCCTTCAGCATGACGCGCTGCAGGTCGGAACCTGCATCGGGCTCTGTGAGGTCCATCGACATGCCTTCACCAGCGCAAACGCGTGGGATATACTTCTGGCGCTGCTCCTCGCTACCAAACTCATAGAGCGTGTCGATACAACTCTGCAGGCTCCAGATGTTCTGGAAACCGGCATCAGCAGCAGAAATCATCTCACTCAGCATAGAGAACACAGCGTTAGGCAGGTTCAGACCGCCGTAACGACGAGGCATACTTACACCCCACAGACCAGCCTTGCGGGTGGCGTCGAGGTTCTCGTAAGTCTTAGAGGCGTAAATCATACGGCCGTTCTCGAGGTGCGGACCTTCGAGGTCGACGCTCTCGGCGTTTGGCTCGATGATATTGGCAGCCACGTCGCCAGTGATGTCGAGAATCTGCTTGTAGTTCTCGATGGCATCGCCCAGATCGACGGGGGCGTAGTCATATTCTTTCGCATCAGCGAAACCCTTTTCTTTCAGCTCAACGATACGAGCCATCAGGGGGTGGTTCAAGTAGAACCCGATCTCAGGATGATCGCTATAATAGTTTGCCA
>JAEETC010000190.1 GCA_016286585.1 Prevotella sp.
CCGGAGAAAACCGATGTGGATTTCCTGAAGCCCCTGGTGCTCAAGGCCATCAAGGATACCTGCAAGAACATGACGTCGCAGCCTAAGTGGTTCCCATACGTAGGCGTCAATGGCATCCGATACTTGGCGCGAAAGATGCGTACATGGGAGAAGACCTTGGGCAAACGTCGGGCTCGGCTCTACCTCGTCCAGGTGATCCGTATGCTGGAGGAGATAGGAACGGGTGGGGCAGGCTTCCGCTTCGTCTATGGGGCCTTTCTGCAGGAGGCGTCTGAGCGTACGGGCTTGGCCGTGTTGAACGATTATTCGCTTCGTATCACTGAGATCGGCGACATGTGGCGTGACTTCGGCTACAAGGCCTCGAAGGTGTTCAAGCGCCGTGCCGGTGACGACCTGACCTACGACGATCTGGCCGACATGGTTGAAAAGATCGGTGAGGCCGAGCGCTCGTTCTACCTCGATCTGCTGAAAACGGTGGATTCACTCATGGATAGTTAATTTGTTGACGAAATCATGGTCAATTTCTTTCTTCGAATCTATGATGTCCTTCAGAAGCGGCGTGCTCTTTGCATGTGGCTGTTGTTTGGACTGACGGCTCTGTTGCTGGCCATGATGGCCACGCTGAGATATAACGAGAATATCTACGACTTCCTGCCTGTCAGCGGTGATGAGCAGAAGGCCATCACCCTCTATCAGGATATCTCTGGGGGACAGCGTGTCTTTGTGATGTTCCGTATGAAAGACAAATCTACGGACGGCGATGATGAAGTCAGCGACCGTCTGACAGAGGCTGTTGATTCCTTTGCCCAGAGCCTACAGCCTATTGCCGAACAAGGACATGTCACTGATGTCACCTCACAGGTGGATTTCGACAAGGTGATGGGGATCACCGATTTCGTCTATCAGAATATGCCGTTGATGCTGAGCGACTCTGACTATGTGCGGATGGAGCATCTGCTCTCAACGCCTGGCTATGTCGATAAGCAGCTGGCCAACGACGTACAGATGATCATGATGCCTGCTACGGGTGTCTTCACGTCGAACATCAGTAATGACCCGCTGGGACTTTTCTCACCGGTCATCGACAGGTTGCAGGCCCGTCAGTCGTCTATGCCGATTGAGATCGACAACGGCTATATCTTCTCGTCTGGCAAGAAGTTTGCCATTGCGATGATGACCTCGCCATACGGCGCGATGGAATCGTCGAATAACAGCATGCTGGTCAGCGAGATCGACAGCGTCGCGCAGCATACGATGCAGACGCTGCCAGAAGTGGATGTCGCCATTACCGGTGCGCCTGTCATTGCCGTCGGTAATGCCACCCGCATCAAGAACGACAGCTATTGGGCCATCTCTATCTCTGTGACGTTGATCCTGCTGTTGCTCGTGTTCTCGTTCCGCAAGGTGAAACACCTGATGCTCATTGGTCTGGCCATCTTTTTTGGCTGGCTCTTCGCCATGGGCTTCATGGCCGTCATGCGTAGCGATGTGTCGCTGATCGTGCTCGGTATCGGCTCTATCATCATCGGTATTGCCGTCAATTACCCCCTGCATTTCGTCCTCCACACTGACCATGGTGGTACGGTGCGCGAGGTACTCAAGGAGATGGTGTCGCCCCTGCTCATTGGTAATATCACCACCGTGGGCGCTTTCGCCAGTTTGATACCGCTCGATGCACCTGCCCTCCGCGACCTTGGTCTTTTTGCTGCCTTTATGCTGGTGGGCACCATCCTCTTCGTGCTGGTGTTCCTGCCCCATCTTGTGAAGAACCGTGCCTCGGCTGAGGAAGAGCGTCTGACTTTCGGGAAAATCTCTTCGATGTCGCCTGAGCGCCACCGTTGGCTGCTGGGGGTGATCTTCCTGCTTACGATCGTCTTTGGCTGGTACAGTCTGGACATCTCCTTCGACACCAACATGCACAACATCAACTACATGACCGACGAGCAGAAGGAGATATTGTCGAGTATGCAGGCCTCGGCTGGTCTCAACGATACAGTGAATGTCTATGTGGTCACCGAGGGTGACAACTGGGATGCAGCTTTGAACGAACGGCAGCGGATAGCCCCATTGCTCGACAGTCTCCAGACGGCAGGTCTGTTAAACTCATTCTCCGATGTCCAGGCCCTCATCTGTTCGCAACAGGAACAGCAGCGCAGGATCGGGAAATGGAATGAGTTCTGGGAGCGTCATCGTTCCGAAGTTGGAACGATGCTTGGTAAGAAGGCACCCGAGTATGGATTCAGTGCCGAAGCCTTCGACGGTTTCCATCAGATTCTTGCTGCCAGCTATTCTCCACAGCCGTTCGAATACTTCGAACCCCTGCGCTCCGTTCTCTTCTCCAGCAATTTCAGCACCAGTACAGGTCTCTGCTCCGTGGTTGATGTGATTGATGCCCGTGGTAAGGATTTCGAGGCTCTGGAGTCGGCTCTCAACGAGCAGTTGGGCTCTGGAGGCTATTCCTTCGACTTCGTCAGGATGAACAGTGCTATTGCCAATTCGCTCTCCGACGATTTTAATTATATCGGCTTTGCCTGCGGATTCATCGTGTTCCTCTTCCTGTGGCTTTCCTTCGGACGTTTCGAACTGAGTCTGTTGGCATTCCTCCCGATGGCTTTGGGATGGATATGGATCCTCGGCATTATGAGTATGCTTGGCATGAAGTTTAATATCGTCAATGTGATCCTGGCCACCTTTATCTTCGGACAGGGCGACGACTATACCATCTTTATTACCGATGGTCTGATCGAGGAATACGCCTATCGTAAGAAGTTGCTGCCCTCGTTCAAGAACAGTATCGTCATCTCGGCCCTCATCATGTTCATTGGCATGGGTTCACTCATCGTAGCCAAGCACCCTGCGCTCCACTCATTGGCCGAAGTCACTATCGTGGGTATGTTCACGGTTGTCTTGATGGCGTGGGTAGTACCACCGCTGGTGTTTAGCTGGCTGGTCAAGCGTCATGGTGTGGCGCGCCCTGAGCCCATCACTGTTGGCTATCTGTGGCGAAAGTTACTACGTCGTCCGAATCCTCATCCGGAGGGCACCACGCACTATTATCATGACTACCTCATTGGTAAATATACTTATAAGGGTTTCAGTGTTGAGCGCGAAACGCGTCGTTTGCTTCGTCGTTATGATGATTTCAGTCAGTCGATCGATGGTTGGAAAACTTCTCAGACTGGCACCCGTGAGGTGAGTATCGTCAATGCGGGCCGTGGTCAGTATTCACTGCTCTTTGCTTTGGTTCATCCCGATGTGGAGGTGCATTCCTATGCCAGTGACCCCGACGATACGGCTTTGGCTGCCGCCATTGAACCCATGCCAGCCAACCTGCATGTGCATCCCTGCGACGCGACGGCTACAGACTCTACCATCATCAACCTCAACGATATCATCAAATGCGAAAAGGTCTGATATTCATCTTATTGGCTTTCTGTCTGGAGTCTTTTTCTCAAGTCAATATCTGGGAAGGTTCCTCGTGCAAGAAAAAGGTGGAGCTGACCCCCTACATCGTTGAGGGTTCAACCAACAACATGGCTGTCATCGTGTGTCCTGGTGGCAGCTACTTTTGGCTCGACGTCGAGACCGAGGGCTTTGGTGTGGCCCGATGGCTTCAGAAGAATGGCATCAGCGCCTTCGTACTCAGTTACCGTACGGGCGATGTGTCGGCTTTCGTCACGCATTATCGTAAAGTGTTCAGGGGCAATCGCTATCCCGATCCTCAGGATGATTTGCTTCAGGCCATCCGCTATGTCAGAGCTCATGCCAGCGAATATGGCGTCAACCCTGACAAGATAGGTGCCATGGGTTTCTCGGCAGGTGGTCATCTGGTTATGTCGGCTGCGGAAATCTTCAGCCCGGAAGACCGTCCTTACTTCTCTGCCCCGATTTATCCGGTAGTGACCATGACAGCCGATTGTGTCCACAAACGCTCCAGAAGAGGATTGTTGGGTGATTCTCGCATCTATAATAAAAAGCTGAGGGAACAGCTTTCTCTAGAGAAGCATGTGCCTGCAGATTGTCCTCCCGTCTTTCTCGTGAACTGCAAGGACGACCCTATCGTGGATTACCGTAATTCCGTCCTTCTCGACTCAGCCTTAACGGCCATGCATGTGCCCCACGAGTACATCCTGTACAATACTGGCGGCCATGGCTTTGGGGCCAGCGACGTGAAAGGAACGGAAGAGAGCCGTGGGTGGCGCGACCGTTTTCTCAATTGGATTAAACAATATATGTAAGATATGGAAAAGAACCCGAAGTTCGACGATATTCGTCCGTATTACGAGGACGAGATCCCTGCAGCGATGAAACGCATCGCCTCCAGCGACGTATTCCCTCTGCTGGCCAACTTCGTCTATCCGAACGAACCCCTTGAGGCCGTTAGGGAGAGGGTAGGTAACTTCAAGACGGTGAAGGAGTTCCAGCACGATACGATGCGTCGTGTCAATGAACAGATCATCGCACGCAGCACCACAGGGTTTAGCTGCTCTGGTCTCGAACGTCTCAATCGTGACAAGCAGTATCTGTTCGTCTCTAACCATCGTGACATCATGCTCGATGCCTGCCTGCTGCAATACCATTTCGTGGTGAACGGCTTCGACACGACGGAGATCACCTTTGGTGCCAACCTCATGATGAACCCCATCGTCATCGATGTCGGCAAGAGTAATAAGATGTTCAAGGTAGAGCGGCCGGGTGGTGACATCAAGGCGTTCTATCGCAGTTCTGTTCACCTCTCCGAGTATATCCGCTACGTCATTAAGGAGAAGAAACAGTCTGTATGGATAGCCCAGCGCAATGGTCGGACCAAGAACGGTATCGACGCCACCGACCAGGGCATCATCAAGATGTTCTGTATGAGTGAGCCCCATAACAAGATCAAGGCGCTGGCCGACCTTCACATTGTGCCTGTGGCCATTTCCTACGAGTGGGAGTCGTGTGATATCCTGAAAGCGCTCGAACTCTATGAGTCGCAGTTTACGCGTTACATCAAGAAGCCGGGCGAGGATCTGAACAGCATCCTGACCGGTATCATGCAGCAGAAAGGCCGTGTGCATATCCAACTCTGCGAGCCCGTCACGGAGGAGGAGCTGATGGCGTATGACCATCTGACCAACAATGAGTACCATAAGGTTGTGGCGGGCCTCCTCGATAGCCGTATCAATTCGGCCTATCGCCTTTGGCCCAACAACTATATCGCCCATGATATCCGTTATGGCAGCAAGGCTTTCTGCGCCTTCTATACACCTGAAGAGCGTGAGGCCTTCGAGGCCAGACTGGCTCAGCTGGAGAAATACGAAGACTGGGACGTTGATCAGCTGAAAGATATCTTCTTGGGTATATACTCGAATCCTGTAGAAAGTAAATCTGTAAATAAAATTTAGATATGAAAGAAAAGATTCGCCAGATGTTAGAAGAAGTCCTGCCGTTGGTTGACTTCGACAGCGATTTCCTCTTCAGTGAACTTGACTCCTTGGGAGTAACCACCATCCTCATGACCCTCTCCGACGCCTATGGCATCACCCTCGACGCGACAGATGCGACACCCCGCAATCTTCGTTCGCTCGACAGTCTGGTGGCCCTTGTGGAGTCTAAACTTTCAGAGAAATGATGCT
>JAEETC010000191.1 GCA_016286585.1 Prevotella sp.
CCAGTCCGTCTCTGCCTCGAAGCCGAACTTATCGTCAATTCCCACGTTGAAATAAAGCTTCACCTCGAAGTTCTGGAAACTCGTCTTTCCCACTTCAGGATTCTCGTTGGCATAGTCGAAACGGATGCCCTCCTCTGCAAAACGACTTCTGTAAATAGCCATCTGCTCATCGTAGCATCCGCTCCAGAGAATCATGCAGATGTCATCACGGTTGGTCATCAGCTGCAAGGCCTCACGGGCATACGGATAGTAGTCGTAGGTCTCCTCATTCTCATAGCAGGCTCGCAGAATGGTGTCGTGAATATCCACCACGACGTAGATCTTCTCCCAGTTCTTTTCCATCTTACGATTGAAAGCAACCTCAAATGCCTTTCCAATATCCATCGTTCTTAATCTTCGTCCTCCTCAACTGCAATATATTGAGCATTGTGCTCTTCAACCATCTTCATAAACAGTTCATCAGAGCCTTCTCTTTTGGCAATCTCCCTGCAAACGGACTTAATCGTCTGCTTGTTGACAGGGCGTTTTACAGTCTTGTACCATGAAAGGAACTCTGTAATATCAGCCTCGCTGGTGAGGTCATAGGCAGAATTAAACCTGCTGCCATTGCTTTTAAGCATATTCATGAACTTTTTGCTTAGTTTCCTGTACATGCTTTCCTCCTGAAGACGTTCTTGCTTCAACTTATTTTGTTCCTTCCTCTCACTGCTTTTCAGCTGGTCAATCTCACTCAAAGCCCTTTTATGCTCTTTGGACAGATCCTTAAAGAGCTTTTCATCATCCTTGAACTCAGGATTCTCAGTCTTTTCTTGGATATAGGGGTTATATAAGCTGAGATTGTGATTGAAGACCTTCATTAGTCGGTCACTGGTCAACACAATCCTAACGGCTTCCCTTATCTGACTGTTCAAAGGTTTCCTTTGCACAGCCATATCCCAGAAAATCCTATTGATATCATCTGTGGATTCCAAACTCGTAATTCCTATAGAGGCCAGAAACTCTTTGGCTTTCTTTCTGGCGGTCTTGTCAACTTTATCTTCTTCGATTTCTTTGTCGGGCAAGAATGGCTGTAGTTCATCATCTGAATAGGACGGAAACGTACAAATCATCCAAGCCTGCTTACGCTCAATCCAATCATAAACGGAATCTATAAATCTGGCAGCCTTACGCTTGTCCTTACAATTAGCCTCTATATAAGCAGATTCAAATTCAAACAATGCTTCATAGAAGATGACGCTCAGCATGTCAGTATCAAGAGCCGTATTGATGGTATGCTGATTGGGCTTGTTACCTTCACCGTAAGGGAAAAGGATACCGGCTGCAGTAAGTTGCTTCTTGACCATGTTCTTTGCCATTACCTCTACAGGCTCGCCATCCATTCTAACCTTTACTACCACAGGTCTATGCCCATAGGCTCTTAGAAGGTCTATGAGATATAACTTGGCATTCTCAAATCGACTTTCCATTTCCATCAAAAATTAATATGGGTCTCACCATCCCATGTCGTATCACAAGTTATTGTTATACGGAACGAGGCTGATTTAATATTTTCTTGGATTTTCGGGTACAATGAATGTTCCTTAGATTCAGGGTACTCGGTAGTATAGTCATTAACCTTTGTGGAGAACAACTTAACGCTATCCAAAGTGACGGCAGGTAGTCCGCATGATTCGACATAGAATCCTTGCATTTCAGGGTATCCCTCACCTATAACTTCTTTCTCACAACCAACCGCCATAAAGCAAATGCCGAACAAGAATAGTAATTTCTTCATATCTTTTCTAAAGTTCTAATAACGTGAATTACAACTCCCCATACCTCGAAATACTCAGGGGTGTCAATCTTGAATACTGGGTATTCGTCATTGGCAGGGCGCAGTTCGATATAGCCTTCGTTTTTATGGGTCAGATCCAGGTATTTCATAGTGAAGCCTTCGCCACCCCACCAAGCAACGACAATAGAGCCGTCATGCGGCTCAACAGCTCTGTCGATGATTACTCGGTCGCCGTCGAATATGCCAGCGTCTATCATTGAATCTCCCTCTACATCGCCATAGAACGAAGCTTCTGGATGCTTGATGTAGTCGCGGTTGAAGTCCAGCGTTTCGTGCGAGTAGTCAATGTTAATCGGAAATCCCGCTGCAACCTCCGCATGTTCCAGCTCAAGTTTGGTGTCAAATACACCTTTGATTATCTTGATGTTACCCATAAATCCTAATATTTCTCAATTTCAGGCACAAATTTACGCATTATTATTCATATTTCGCCTTAAATGACTAAATTTGCAACAAATATTAAGCATTTGCGTGATATGAAAGAGATAAACTATAAGGAAATGAAGTTCAATCCGTTTAACCTGATTGGTGATGAATGGATGCTGGTGACGGCTGGCGATGAGAATAGTTGCAACACTATGACAGCCTCTTGGGGACACCTGGGATGTCTGTGGGGACACAATGACCCGACAGCAGTGATTTACCTACGCCCGTCACGCTATACCAAGGAGTTTGTTGACGAAGAGGGCTACTTCTCCCTCTGCGTTATGGATAAGTCGTTCAAAAAGCAGATGGCCTACCTTGGCAGTGTGTCAGGTCGTGACGAGGATAAGATTGGTAAGGCAGGTCTCACGCCTGTCTATGCCGACAACACTGTCTATTTCGAGGAAGCCAAGCTGGTATTGATTTGCAAGAAACTCTATCAGTCGGAGCTTCAGGAAAGCGGGTTCCTTTATCAGGAAACCATTGATCAGAACTATCCCCAGCGTGACTTTCATACAATGTACGTCGGCAAGATTGAGAAGGTGCTGGTAAGGGATGATGAGTATTTGAAATAGAATATGTACAGCTTAACATATAAGGTAACGACAAGTACCTGCGACAGCGAGGGTAAACTGAAACTTTACTCTGCTCTCCAGATGATGCAGGACTGCTCAGAGATGTGGATCGACAGCGAGCCGGAAGTCAAGGACTACTTCTTGCAGCAGAATATGGCGCAGCTCTTGGCAACACGCCAGGTAGAGATTATCCGTGTGCCTGACTACAAAGAGGAGTTGACGGTGACAACCTCCGTCTATGGCATGAAGCCCATGTTCGGATTCCGCAATACGTTCATCTACGACGCACAAGGGAATCCCTGCTACAAAACATGGAGCATGGGCGCATTCGTTGACAAGGTGGCTGGAAAACTGAAACGTGTGGACGATACGACCATACAATCAATGAAGCTGGAGCCACAGCTGGAGATGAACTACAAAGACCGCCGTATCATCCTGCCTAAGACAGAAGGTGAAGTGCTGGAGCCTATCAAGGTACTTCGTGCCGACATCGACTATAACAAGCATCTGAACAATGCCAACTATGTTCGTATGGCGATGGAACTGTTGCCGGAGGATTTCGTGGTAAAGGGTCTGCGCGTAGAGTATCGTGTAGCTGCCAAGCTTGGTGATTGCCTGATTCCTACTATTTACAAAACAGCTGACGGCATCATCGTTTCCCTGTCCATAGGGAGTGAGGTGAGTGCCATCATTGAGTTTACATAAATATGCCCAAGGAACGGAACAAGGCAGACGGTTATCGTGAGAAGGCTTACGAGGGCGACACCAAGGCGATGAATAACCTTGGGGTCTGCTACGAGCGTGGCACTGGCGTGAAGGTCAGCCTTGAACTGGCATTCGAGTGGTATATGAAGGCTGCGGAGCTGGGCGATGTCTATGGCTGCTTCAACGTCGGCGAGTGCTACTATCACGGTAAGGGCGTGGAGCAGGATGCTGTAAAGGCCTTCGAGTGGTACATGAAAGCCGCCGACAAGGGTGACATGCAGTCACAGGTGAACGTGGCCAATGCCTACTATCTTGGCAATGGTGTGGAACAGGATCACACGAAAGCCTTCCTTTGGTATCGCGAGGCTGCTTTTCAAGGGCATATCCAAAGCCAGAAGAATTGCGGCGCGGCCTATTGGAATGGCGACGGTGTGGAGAAGGACTTGGAGGAATGTGCTTTCTGGTATGAGCTGGCTGCCAATGGCGGTGATGCTCAGGCACAGTTTGCCACTGGCTGGTTTCTGATGACTGGCACCGGCGTACCCGTCGATGAGAAGAAGGGCCTGAAGTGGATTCACAAGGCCACCTTCCAAGGTTATCAGCCTGCAATTGACTATTGCAAGGAACATGGTTATAAATGGTATTGAAATGACAGAAGCATTGCTATATTATTTGATAGTCATCAATGTCGTGACCTTCTTAGTCTATGGCATTGATAAATGGAAAGCAAAGCAAGGTAGTTGGCGAATATCGGAGGCTACTCTGCTGATGCTTGCAGTCATCGGTGGCAGCATCGGAGCTTTGCTTGGAATGAAGATATGGCATCATAAGACGATGCATAAAAAGTTCAAGTATGGACTTCCGCTGATTCTCATCATCCAAATCATATTAATTGGGTATCTGTCAAAATGAATATAGAGGACTATCGCGAATATTGCCTGTCATTAGGTACAGACGTGGAAGAGAAACTACCTTTCCAGAAGTTCAAAAGCGGCGAAGGAGTATTGGTATTCTACGTCATGGGGCACATGTTCTCATTCTTCGACTGTAACGATTACTCTGTCATTTCGCTCAAATGCCAGCCAGAGCGTATTGAAGATCTGAAAGTGCAATATGACTGTATCGGCAATCCGTATAACGAGTCGCCAAAACATTGGATTGGCATCAATCCCAATAATGCACCAGATAACTTGCTGCAGGAACTGACTCGAAACTCTTACGAAATTGTGAAAGCTAAATATACGAAGAAATGAAGCATTCCATTATCATATATGCCAGCCAATACGGCTCCACGAAACGATATGCGGAACGCTTATCTGCTATCACAGGTATTAAATGCGTAAGTCGTAAAGAAGCTGAGGACATTCAGAACTACGAGCGCATCATATACATGGGAGCACTATTTGCTGGCAGCGTTTTGGGGCTGAAGAAGTTTGCAGCGACTGTCACCAGCCAGGAACTGATAGTTATAACAGTCGGCCTGGTTGACCCGCAAGATGGAGAGAACATCAGATATGTCCGTAATAATATCAAGTCTCAGATTCCTGCTCACTTATATGACGAAGACAAGATATTCCATCTTCGTGGTGCCATCGACTATAGCACTATGGGGTTGAAGCATAAGTTGATGATGAAGTTTATGCATAGTAAGCTGGCGAGAATGCCTAAAGAAGAACTCAATGCCGAGTCAAAGATCATTCTGGAGACATACGGAAAGAAGGTTGACTATGTAGATTTCAATACTTTGCAGCCAATAGTGAGTATCCTATGAACAAAGACGACATCTTCTGGATTGCTAATGTTTAAACGAGTTTAATAAATTGTCAGCAATGTTTATCGTAGTTTAAATTCCGTGCCATTCTGGCCTTCGTCGATTGACATTTTGGCATTCGGCACGTATATTGCTTTTAGCTTAGTGAGAGCTGGAGCTCAAAAGGCAAAAGCACTCAGAACATACGTTAAACTAAAAGTATAATTAGGAGGTATTGATTATGTTACCAGTAATGTTTCAGAACAGTTGGATGCCAACAGTATTTGAGGATTTCTTGAACAATGATTGGATGCCTCGTGCCAAC
>JAEETC010000192.1 GCA_016286585.1 Prevotella sp.
CTTTACCTCGGCCTCCAACCTATTTCTCTCATCTACCAGTTTCTTGTACGCTGTCTCTGCTTCATTGAATGCATCACTGAGGCCACGAACAAGTTTGGCCAGTTCATCTTCATGAGGCAGTTCACTCTTGATTTTCTGTCGGCAAACAGGACAGATGTCGCCTATATGTAGTTTTTGGCGCAATGTCTTGGCAAACTTGTTGATGGTGTCGCTCTGCTTGTCAAGCATCTCCTTACGGTCATCCATCTTCACCTTGGCATCATGGATCTGTGGTTCCATCAGCTCCAAGGCTTTCTGTTTCTTCTCTGTTTCGACACGGGTTCCTTCAAGAGACGCTGAAGTTTCTTGTTTGCGTTTCCTCTCTTTGTCAAGCAAGTCTATACGGTCGAAAGCGATGCCAATGTTTTGGATCAGTTCTTTGTTCTTGTCACGCTGTGTACGCAACCCACCAAGATTGAGTGCAACAAGAGCTTTTTCCTGTTCGTTTATCTCTGCCTCTTGTTTTCTATAGGTCTCTTGTGCCTCTTTCAAGATCTCTTGGGCCTTGTCAAATGCAGGTTTCAGTTCTTCCGTCAGGGCCTTGTTTTCGTTAGCGATAGCTGTTTGGCTCGCTACAATCTTCTTCCGGCCATCAGCAATCGTGCTCATATAGCCAGCAATAGTTTGGGCATTCTCATAAACCTTGTGCTTGTCCTTCTCAGTCTCAATAAGAGCAGTTATGGCCTTGATGTCCGCCTCCGTCTGTTGCTTCTCCTGCTCTGAAAAGGCATACCCGCCAAGCACACCGACATAATCCGATTCCAATGCTGACAGAGCCTTCTGCTGTTGTACCTTGCTGCTTTCAGCACCTTTCTTCGCTGTCAACCAGCTGCGGGCATCAATTGTGGTGTTCCATTGCCTGACCAACAACTCCTTTGTCTTGAAGTCATCACTGTCCACTACAGACTGAGCCTGTTTGTGCTCTTCGGTAGCCTTGTCGATGGCCTTTGCTAGGTCCCAATCAGTTTTTATCCACTGGAGTTTGGCTCTGTCCACATCGACACTATCCTTGAGAACTTTATACTGTGCATCAATGCCTGCAATTTCTTCTTTTTTGGCAGCGACCTCGCCATCTGAGAGCGTTCGAATACCCTCCACCTGCTGCTTGGCATCTTTCCACAATTGTTCCTTCTGGCCTGTCACTTCAAAAACCTTCTTACCGACCTTCGCATAGATATCCACGCCGGTTATTTTCTCCAGGATAGCAGCTTTTTCATCATCCTTACTATTCAGGAACTTGGTAAATTCTCCCTGGGCCAGCAACGTGGTACGGCAGAACTGGTTGAAGTCGAGACCAATGGCAGCCTTCATCTCAGCCCTGATTTGAACGTCTTTATCGATGGTGTAGCCCGTATCGAGATTCTTCAGACTCCACGATTTTCCTTGAAGATTACCCGTGGGTTTGTTCCTGGAGCGCCATACCTTCCATTGTGCTTCATAGTGAATGGCATTGCTGCCAGTAAAGGTCAGAGAAACATACGCTTCTCCAGTATTTCTGCGCATCAGCTGGCGGGTGTCATCTAATTCCAGTTTACTATCCACATCCTTGGTTTTTCCTTGCATCTGCGTGTTCTCCAGTCTTGGAGTGTCGGCAAAGAGTGCCAGACAGATAGCATCCAGAATTGTTGATTTACCCGCACCTGTTTTACCCGTTATCAGGAATACCTCACTGCCAGCCAATGGCTGTGCCTCGAAGTCAATGACGGCATCCTCAATAGATGCAATATTGTGTATGATCAGTTTTTGTAACTTCATCGTGACGGTCCTCCTTCATTTAATCATTACGTGATTCTTCGGCCACCATATCCATGACCTCATTAAACATAGTCTGCATCTCCTCATCGAAACTGATGCCCTCGTATTCTGCATAACGTCTGGCAATCTCGATGGGTTTCTCCTCCTGGAACTCTTGTACGGTCAATACCTGTACATCGTCTTGTCTGACAGCCTTTCTCTTGGCATTGATACAGCAGAACCGACATTGTTTCCCCTCCGCTAGGCTTGCGGCTTCAGCGTTGGCTTCTACAGGCAGGAAATCCTCAATCTCCACGTTCAGACGTATATAGGCAGGAATATCGTCAGGGAATTTACTCAATAGTACCTTTGCCTCTTCCCACGTAGCCAGTCCGTCAGTCGGCAGCGTCACCAGAGGATGCGGGTTCTGAATCTCAATCTCCTTGACCGCTGGTGTCTCTCCATGCTGGCCTATCTCCACGATACTCACTGAGTGAGTGAAATTCTCGTCGAAGCTGACAGGCAGCGGGGTGCCGCTGTATCGCACGTTGTGCTTCCCACTATGTACGAACTGCTCATGGTGAATGTGTCCGAGAGCCAGATAGTCGTAACCCTCTCCCATTTCTTCAAGTTCCAGTGAGTCGATACCGCCTACCGTATATTCCGTTGCATGGTCATGTCCCGTAAAGTCACAGCCTTTCACAGTCGTATGGGCTGTCATCACCACAGGAAGATTCTCGGTATTCTTTTCTGCTACTCTATCCAGCAACTGTTGGAAGAAACCTTCAGGGATGTTTCGTTCATTGGCATATGGAACAGCAACAATCCACCCTTTTCCAGACACTTCGATGATATGCTCATCCAGGTCTTCCTTTTCCAGTTGACCGATGGCATACACTTTCAGCGCTTTCCAGGGAGTCTGGAATATCTCGTGCTTTGTACCGCTATCGTGGTTGCCAGCAGTCATCACTATCGTCATCTGAGGGTTTGCCTCATGAATTCTTACGAGTCCGTCAGACAGCATGGTTTGTACTGCAGCCGATGGCTGTGGCGTATGATAAACATCTCCACACAATAGGAACACATCAGGCTCCAGCTCTTCTACGATGCTAACCATCTGTTCAAGCATAGCCTGTTGCTCTTCCGCCCTGTCATAGTTGTATAACGTATGACCAAGATGCCAGTCGCTAGTATGTAATATCTTCATATACTGATGAGTTTGCAATTATGGTGCAAATATACGAAAAAACTTTGAGAAGAAATAGTACCTATACCTATAAACTTACAATGTGATTGCAATTTAATCGCTAATTTTGCAGCGTCTTACTAAATATTGATTGATAATGATAGCAGATTACAACACGATGCCTCACATGTTCTGGGAGTGCAACCGCCTGTATTTTGACCACCAGTTGCGAGCGCCCAAGTTCGGTCTCATGCATTCCTATCGTACCCTGGGGAAGTTCGCATATCAATGGGGAGAAAAGAACAAGCCGGTCAAAAAGCGTCACATGGCGATTCTTATGTCCGACTACTTCGATTTCGATGAAGAGACATTCAGGAACATCATGGTTCATGAGATGATTCACTACTATCTGTATCTTAATGATCCCAGTGAATGTTCTGCCTTTAGCCATTTCCTTCGTTTATTTGGTTTTAAGAGTTCTGACCATGGCCCTGAGTTTATGGCGATGGCTCAGAAGTTGAACGAGCAATATGGGCTGAACATCACTGTGACCTACGATGCTTCGTCCATCCCATTAGCGTCCAATGCTCCCAAATAATCATTGTAGCGATGTTTCCATCTGTGATGAAGAAAAAAGTTTGTTATACGTATAGATTGACGGCCGATCTAAGTTTAAATGCGTAATTTTGCACCCAGAAATCAACAATAGTAACATTTTAAATATAGTGTTTATGCAAAAAGTAGAGAAGAATTTGCCCAAGGCAACAGCCGAGGTTGTAAGAGAGTATGATGAACTTCAGCAGAAATTGAACGGTCTTGACCCTTCATGGTCTGACGAAGATGTGAAAGCGGCATCCGAGCGACTGTATGAGTTGGAAAACAACTACGATTGGTTCAACGTTGAGTTCACTGACCCTACTACTGGCAAGAAGGGTCTGAAGACCGTCTCTGGTGAAGTGATTGCCCCCGCTCTTTATGACGGGTTCAATGAATTCCATAGCTACACCTTCGCCCCTCATTCACCTGTAATTGCCATCAAGGGCGGTAAGTGCGGCATTGTCAAAGGTGATGGTTCTGGGTTGCAGCTCTGCGATTTCAAGTTCGATTTCATTCAGTCCCTTCCTTTCTGCACGCTATTTGTGGCTCGTTGGGATGGAGAGAAGGAACGTTTCGGTATCGTAGCTGGCAATGGTGAGATTATCTGTCCCAACATCCTGACAGGTGTAAGTGAGGCTGTCAACGGTATCATGTCTATTGAGAGTGGTGACAAGTGTGGTGTCATTGATATCGATACCTATCAGTGCGTGCTCCCTGAGTATGATGACCTGGAAATGGATGCCGAGGCAGACATTGTCTTCGTCAAGGGAGATAAGAGAGGCTATGTCACTGAGGATAAGGGTGAGTTCGTTACTGTCGAGCAGTATGAGACCGACGAGAACTTCATCGATGTACCAGTATTCGCAACTCGTCTGCCTTGATACTACGCATTCCCAGCTCAAGCCATCATGAGTTTGGGCTGGGGGTGTTTGTTATAGGTATAAATAGATGGTCAATTCAAAAAGCTTTTCGTACTTTTGCACCATCAAACAATAAATGTTAGTATATGGCAAACTTTTTAGAGATTAAGATTCCTGTAAGAAAGGATGAGGGTTGGAATGAATGGGCCAAAGAGATGCGGTCAAAGATCAAGGCTGCAGGAATTCCTGTTAGGTGGCAGATGTTCCATTACCATATGACCCTATTGTTCCTCGACGATGACAACTGTATAGAGGATCTAAATCAGGAATTTGAACAGTGCATGTCTCTGTTCTACTCTCTTCCAATAACCATCGATAAACTGGATGCATTCACTACGGGTGATGGAGCTAGCCATATCATTTACCTGACATCTACTCAGGTCCCGTCTCAGATCCTTGCTCTTGCAGAGGATGCCAGAACACTGGCTGATAGTATGAATGCGAACTACGACAAACGTCCATTTAAGCCCCATGTAACGTTGGGCCGGGTACCAGCCGACAAGGTTTCGCTGGAGCAGCTGCAATCCGTCCTTCACAGAATAGAACAACCTGTGTTCAGATGTGTTCTCAATGAGGTGGAACATCGCTATTTCAAGGGAGATAAAATTAAAACTTGGAAACTCAAATATTAAAAACTTCAGAATTATGTCAAGACAAACTTTAAGAGACCGTAACCAGCATGTCATTGGTTACATCGACGTAGAATTCAGCGGACGCCAGTGTCTGCGTGATAGTAACAACCACGTCCTTGGCTATTATGAGCCAGGGCGCAACCAGACTCTCGATTCCAATTACCATGTCATTGGTAATGGAAACATCCTCACAACTCTCCTATAAGAGGTAATAACTCGGTAACAATACGGGTGAATATCATTGAAATAACAGAATCAAATTATTGGGAGTATCAGTCTCTCGATATTGTGGCTTTCTCTTTTGCCTATGAAGGGTCAATGGGAGAAATGGGTGCCATCTATATTATTGATAGGGATGGGAAGATATACCATGCTAACTATTGTCAAGGAGATGAACGTATCGATCCAAGCCACATCAATGATATCATTCCTGTATTTAAGGACATCTCGTGGCGTATGTTTGATTGTCTGTCAA
>JAEETC010000034.1 GCA_016286585.1 Prevotella sp.
AGCCCCAGATGGCGGCCAGGCCTGCGCCGTGGGTGACACCAAACAGACCGCTGAGCTCGTGCTCCAGCTTATGGCAGGCGAAGTCCTTCTCCGTGCCGCACTCCGTGAGGTCGTTGTGCGACAGCGAGCTGGCCCACATGATGGCGGCGCGATGGGTGTAGTCCTCAGGATGCTCGAGCACAACGGGCGTGGAAGTCTTCACCGTGCGCAGCAGGGCCTCGGCGATGGCATCGGTGAGCAGGGCATCCTCGTACTTTGAGAAGTAGCGCTCCATGGTGTGCATCATGATGTCGGTGGCACCGGCGGCCGTCTGGTAAGGCGGCAGCGTGTAAGTGCGCTCGGGGTTCATGATGGCAAAACGACAGCGGCAGAGGTCGCTGTTCACGCCACGCTTCAGCATGCCCTCGTCGTTGGTGATGACACAACTCGACGACATCTCCGATCCTGCGGCAGGGATGGTGAGGATCACGCCGATGGGCAGACACTCACAGGGAACGGCACGACCGTTCCAGAAATCCCACACATCGCCGGGATAGCCCACTCCATAGCCGATGGCCTTCGCAGAGTCGATGACCGAGCCGCCGCCCACGGCCAGGATGAAGTTCACATGCTCACGGCGACAGAGTTCGATGCCCTCCCTGACCTTCGAGAGCAGGGGATTGGGCACTACCCCACCCAACTCCACAAACGGAATGCCGGCCTCGGTGAGCATCGTCTCTACCTTATCCAACAGTTCTGAACGGCGGGCGCTGCCGCCACCATAGTGTACCAGCACGCGGCCACCACCATATTGCTGTATCAACTGCGGGAGTCTCTCTTCTGATTCCCGTCCGAACACCACCCGCGTAGGGGCATAGAAATTGAAGTCCTTCATCATGTTTTTTGTGTTAAATGAACAATTCTGCCGCAAATATACGAAAATCTAAGGAGAAATGCCTATCTTTGCGCCATAAAAAAATGAAAAAGATTATATTCTGCATCATACTACCCTTGGCCGCGCTGCTCTCGGCCAGTCTTCTGACGGGCAGGCCGACTGCCTGGAAGCCGCGAGTCAGCAGTCTGGCGACGGGAATCGGGATACAGCCTCACACGACCGGCACGCCTGACGCCAGGCTACAGGAAGAGCTGAACTACTATTTCGACCGCCATAACCTGCAGGACGAGGGCTACGAGATGGTGGTCGCCTTCGCCGGCGGGCACCGACACGAGGTGGACATCGACCCATATGTGTCAGTCTGGAACGTGGGACGGTGGAAAGGACATGTCCGCACAGGCACAGCCCTGGCCACAGACTCGCTGGGCCGCACCATTGTAGGCACCTGCCACGACGACTCGCTCACCACGGGCATCCGTCCCGACAGCACCGGCACCTACAGAGGCGACTTCTACCAAGAGAAACCGGAAGGCCACGGCTCGTATACAACCACTGCAGACAACTATTTCGAAGGCCACTGGGAAAAGGGGCGTCGCAACGGCTTCGGACTGGCTACGGTCACGAACACCGAGGGGGAGACGAGTCTGCGTGTGGGCGAATGGCGCGACGACCGGTTTATGGGTGAGCGCATGCGCTATACAACCGAGCGCATCTACGGCATCGACATCGCCCACTACCAGCACGGCAAAGGACGGAAGAAATACCCCATCCATTGGGACCGTCTGCGCATTACCCACGTCGGCAAGCGGGGAAGCCATAACGTCAGCGGTACAGCCGACTATCCCGTGTCGTTCGTCTACATCAAGTCGACGGAGGGCACAAGCATCCGAAACCAGTATTACGTGAACGACTACGCGAAGGCCCGCAAACAAGGTATCCGCGCCGGTGCCTACCACTTCTGGTCGGTGCGCACGGGCGGAGCCGAACAAGCCCACTATTTCATCAACCACACCCTGTTCCGTAGCGGCGACCTGCCGCCGGTGCTCGACATAGAACCCTCCAACGCGCAGATCAGGCAATATGGAGGCCCGGAGAGACTCTTCAAGGAGATACGCACCTGGCTGCGCCTGGTGGAAAGGAGAACGGGCGTGAAGCCGATCCTGTACGTCAACCAGCTGTTCGTGAACAACTATCTCTCGCAGCAGCCCGACCTGAAGCGTGACTACCGCGTGTGGATCGCCCGCTACAGCGAATACAAGCCCGACGTGAGGCTGACCTTCTGGCAGCTCTGTCCCGACGGTCGCGTGGCTGGCATACAGGGCGACGTGGACATCAACGTGTTCAACGGCTACCAAAGCCAGTTCGACCAGTTCATCGAAGAAGAAACGATCAAACATTGAAAATTGAAAATTGAGCATTGATGAAGACGATACTGATACTCGTGGGTAAGACCACCGACAAGCATTTCCAGGCAGGCATCAGCGACTATGCCGCACGCATCGGCCACTATATGCCCTTCGATATCGTGACCATCCCTGAGCTCAAGAACACCAAGAGTCTCTCGGAGGAACAGCAGAAGACGGCTGAGGGCGAACTGATACTCAAACAGATACAGCCACAGGACACCGTGGTGCTGCTCGACGAGCACGGCAAAGAGCTGCGCAGCGTGGAACTGGCCCGATGGCTGGAGCAGAAACAGGCTACGGCACGGCGGCTCGTGTTCGTCATCGGAGGGCCTTACGGCTTCTCGCCTGCCGTCTACGGACGCGCCAACGAACAGTTGTCGCTCTCGAAGCTGACGCTGTCGCATCAGATGGTACGTCTCGTCTTCACCGAACAGATATACCGCGCCTGCACCATCATCCGCGGAGAACCCTATCATCACGAATAAAACTATGGTATTCTATTTCTCAGGCACAGGCAACACCCAATGGGTGGCACGTCAGATGGCCGACGCCATCGACGAGGAACTGCTCTACATCCCCGACCTCATCAGGGAGAAGCGTTATCATTTCACCCTTGGCAAAGGCGAGCGCATCGGCTTCTGCTTCCCTACGCACGGCTGGCAGCCACCAAGGATCGTGAGAGACTTCATCGCCAAGATGACTATAGACCACAGGAAGGCGGATACCTTCTGCTGGGCGCTGACCACCTGCGGCGACAACATGGGCGAGGCCATGACCATCCTGAACAAGGACCTGGCTGCCAAGGGTCTGCGGGCAGAGACGCTTTTCTCGGTGACCATGCCCGAGTCTTACGTCTGCCTGCCCTTCATGAAAACCGACACCGAGGAGAAAGAGGCCATGAAAATCGAGACGGCCAAGCGACAACTACCGCATATCATTCAAGTTATTACGGAACGTCGTTGCGGTATCGAGGAACTAGAGAAGGGAGCCACTCCCCGACTCTACTCCTACGTGATTGGCGGCTACTTCAACAAGCGGATGATTACCGACAGGAAATTCACCCTTGATGAGGATGTATGCATCCAATGCGGCAAGTGCGAGAAGGTGTGTCCTGTGGATAATATCAAAGGCACACCGCCCGCGTGGATTCACAACGGACGGTGTACGTGTTGTCTGGCCTGTTATCACCATTGTCCCGTGCATGCCATCAACTACGGAAGCATCACGAAACGGCGAGACCAGTATTACTTTAATAAACGCGGGGACCAAAGATAGCCGTGCCGACACGGACCATCGTCGTACGGGTCTCAAGGGCGATGGGGTAATCGTCGCTCATACCCCACGAGCGTTCGCAGAACGCCTCATCGTCGGCAAAATACCGGGCTTTCACCTCGTCGAAGAAGTCGGCGGCCGTCTGCATCTCACGACGGATCTGTTCGCGATTGTCGACGAACGATGCCATCATCATCAGCCCACAGATACGGACATGCGTCAGTTTACGCCATTCCCCACCGGCAAGGAGTTCACGACAGGCATCGAGCGTCAGGCCGTATTTCGTTGCCTCCTCGGCAATATGCAGTTCCAACAAGACGTTGATGATCCGTCCGCACTTCTCTGCCTGACGGTTAATCTCCCGCAGGAGCTTCATGGAGTCAACAGCCTCGATCATAGATACATACGGAGCGATGTACTTCACTTTGTTCGTCTGCAGATGACCGATGAAATGCCACTCGATATCCTTAGGCAGCGACTCGTGCTTCAGACGCAGTTCCTGCTCGTGGCTCTCGCCGAAGATACGCTGACCCTCGGCATAAGCAGCCTCGATATACTCGTTAGGGTGGTACTTGGAAATTGCCACAAGGCGTACACCCTGTGGCAATGTGTCCAATACACTATGTAATTTTCCTTTGACGTCGAACATCATTCTGCTTTCTTATATTCGAAGACGTCCATCAGCGTGGTCTCGGCAACAGAGGCAATGACGTAGTCAATCATCGTGCCGCCCATCACCTCTTCGATGTTCTTCACGGCACCGTTGAAGGAACCAGCCTGCACAAGATAAGTCACCGTGCTGCGCTTCTCCTTCTCCGTCTTCTCGTCGATGGTGATGAACTGTAGTTTGGCCTTGTACCACTTGTCGGCCATATCATCGTCGGAGAAGAAGATCTCTTTATAGGCAGCCTTCTTGATGTCAGCCACGTCGAATTCACCGCTGATATAGCTTGACATCTCTTCCATGATGCGCTCTTCAGCCTCACTGAAACTCAGGGCATCGACGACATAGTTCTCATTCACTTTCTTCTGCAAGCCGTCTTCCATCACTTTCTCATAACGGATCTTGCACTCAAACCAGATAGCTGTTCTTGATCTCATTTTATTAATTTGTATTATCGTTTTATTTTATGATTGTCAGGGTCTACAGGGTCAAACGGATCCCTGCCATAACTATCCCTGTTACGGTCGTAGATACTTGTCTTACTGTTGCCTGCAGGTTTGCTGGTGGTAGACGATGTGGTGGTTCGGGGCACAGTGCTTGTCGACGAACTACCTGTGGAGGATGATGTTGACGAAGAACCGGTCACGGGTTTCTTCTCCTCTGCACGTGGTTTCAGACCGATATAATCTTTGTCCATCGCCTCCATCTTCTTACGGGTGATGTTCTCAATGATTTCCGATGCAATGGCCTGAGTACGGTCGGAACTGAGGTCTGTGAGGCCTGCCAGTTCCTCCTGTTTCTTGGCCAGGTCTTCTGTCATCTGCCTGGTCTTGGCAGCAAAGACTGTCTGTTCGCCGTTCATGGACTCAACATTATAGACCTTGGAGATGATGGCCTCGGCAGCCTTGGTGAACTGCTTGCGGAAGATGGCCTCGGCCTTGGCATTATACTGTTTCATCACACGGTCATCGGCAGAGATCGTATCACGCAACTTATTCTGTTCCACGATATCAGCAATGGTAGCTGAGTCCATATCAGCTCCAATACCTAAATATTCGTCCATGTTATCCTCAAGCATGTCCTCGGGGATAGGCTCCTGGACGGGCTTGACAAACTCAATTGGCTCGGTGGATGGCAACATGTAGAAGAAGAGGCCGACGATGCAGAGGGCGATGGCGAGGGCCGAACCGCCATAAAGAACGGCATGGCGCATCGTACGGGCCTTGTTGACAGCCTGACGAAGAGCCTCGACAGAAGGATATCGCTGAGCAGGATCCAGTTCCATCGCTTTCTTAACGATAGGCTTCAGTTCCATCGGCAGTCCCGACGAACGGTAAAGCCAGTCGATGAAACATCCCAGCGAATAAACATCGGCTGTGGCGGTGACAGGTTGCCCCTCGAATATTTCAGGTGCCACATACGACTCTACCCCTTCGTAAAGCATCTCTGGATCGATATGCTGGTAGAAGGAGCCGTGCATGAGCAGGCGCACGCTGCCGTCATTCTTACGCGTCAGGATATTCGAGGGAGCGAAGCACACATGATAAATGTCATGGGCATGGAGCTCGGTGGTAATATCGAAGAGATCGCGCAAGGTGCTCGTCATGAAATCACCCTTGGCCACCATCGAAGGATTCTCGTTAAGCTGCTGTTCAATCGTGACATAGTTGCCCACCTCGACAGCGATGGCATAGACACCATCGTCACCCTCGTTGGGCGTGAAATGTAACTGTTGCTTCTGATGGATATCAGCCAACGCCTCATATTCAGCCTTCACGCTGCTGCTGAAAGTGATGGCATCGGACACTTCATCATGGAACTCCACGAAGTTGGAGTATTTCCCATCAATTAGCCGCTTGTAAAAATAGCCATAAGGCAGTCTGACCTTCGTGGTCTTACGAACGTCACGCGTCTCCAGCAATTCCTCGTAGTTCATCTTGAATAAATTTTTGATGCAAAAGTACACATAAAAACTGAAAAAACGCATGATTTAAAATATTTTTAGTACCTTTGCACCCAAAATTGCGAATTGTCAAATTGTAAATCGTTAAATTATAAATAAAACGATGCCAGAAATATCCGTCCGCGGCATTGAGATGCCGGAATCACCCATCAGAAAGCTTGCCCCTCTGGCAGTTGCAGCCAAGAAAAGAGGGACAAAGGTGTACCATCTGAACATCGGACAGCCAGACCTGCCCACACCACAAGTAGCGCTCGATGCCCTGAAAACGATCGACCGTGAGATACTCGAGTACTCACCCTCACAGGGATACCAGAGCTACCGTGAGAAACTGGTGGACTACTACGCGAAATACAACATCAGCGTGACTGCCGATGACATCATCATCACCTCGGGCGGTTCCGAGGCGGTGCTCTTTGCATTCCTCTCATGCCTGAATCCCGGCGATGAGATCATCGTGCCAGAGCCTGCCTATGCCAACTACATGGCTTTCGCCATTTCGGCAGGTGCAAAGATCCGCACTATTGCCACCACCATCGAAGAGGGTTTTTCGCTGCCTAAGGTAGAGAAGTTCGAGGAACTCATCAACGAGCGTACCAGAGCCATCATGATCTGCAACCCCAACAACCCAACGGGTTACCTCTATACCCGGCGTGAGATGAACCAGATACGTGACCTGGTTAAGAAATACGACCTATACCTTTTCTCCGATGAAGTCTACCGCGAGTATATCTACACAGGCTCACCCTATATATCTGCCTGCCATCTGGAAGGCATTGAGCAGAATGTCATCCTTATCGACTCCGTATCGAAGCGCTATTCCGAGTGCGGCATCCGCATCGGCGCCCTCATCACTAAAAATAAAGAGGTACGTGCTGCCGTGATGAAGTTCTGTCAGGCTCGTCTCTCCCCTCCCCTCATCGGACAGATTGTGGCAGAGGCATCGCTCGACACGTCTGAGGAATACCTGCGTGATGTGTATGATGAATATGTGGAGCGTCGAAAGTGTCTTATTGACGGTCTGAATCGCATCCCCGGTGTCTACTCCCCCATCCCTATGGGTGCCTTCTATACTGTGGCAAAGCTGCCTGTTGACGATGCTGAGAAGTTCTGCCGCTGGTGTCTGGCGGAATTTAACTACGAGGGAGAGACGGTGATGATGGCCCCTGCCGCAGGCTTCTACACCACTCCAGGAGCAGGCATCAACCAGGTGCGTATCGCCTACGTGCTGAAGAAGAAAGACCTGGAGCGTGCACTCTTCGTGTTGCGCAAAGCCCTCGAGGCCTATCCCGGTCGCGTTGATGAGTAGTTGAGAGTAGAGAGTTGAATCTTCCCTTATTCATAGCTAAGAGAATCTACAGTGATCAGGGTGACAAACGGAAAGTCAGTCGCCCTGTTATCCGTATTGCCATTGCCGGTGTTGCCATTGGATTGGCCGTGATGATTATCACGGTGAGCGTCGTATTGGGTTTCAAACACACCATCCGCGATAAGGTGGCTGGCTTTGGAGGACATATCCAAGTGAGTAACCTGCTGAAGTACAACGACTCTGATCCTTATTCCATTGTGGTTAACGACAGTCTGATGCAGGTGATGCGTCATCTGCCTGGCACTAAGCACATCCAGCGATACTCCTACGTACAGGGGCTGTTGAAGACTGATGATGATTTCCTAGGCGTGATATTCAAGGGTGTCGGCCCTGAGTTCGATGCTTCATTCCTAAAAGACAACCTCCTGTCTGGCACCATCCCTGAGTTTAGTGATTCCATCAGCAAGTATCAGTTGTTGGTATCCAAGATGATTGCCGACAAGATGAAGCTGAAAACCGATGACCAGGTCTATGCCTACTTTATAGGCGATGAGAATGTAAAGACCAGGAAATACACTATCGCAGGCATCTATCAGACCAACATGACACGTTTCGACGAAAGCCTCTGCTTCACGGACATCTACGCTGTCAACCGTCTGAACGGCTGGGATAAGGACCATTGTACAGGTGTGGAAATCACGGTCAAAGACCTGAGTCAGATAGATTTTACCTTCGATGAATTCATCAGTCAGATCAACCGCTCCAACGATGGACATGGCAATACGCTCATCAGCCAAACCATCTATGAACTCTATCCAAACGTGTTCACATGGCTGGAACTGCTCGACATGAATGTATGGATTATCCTAGTACTGATGGTCTGTGTCGCCGGATTCACGATGATCAGCGGACTGCTCATCATTATCCTTGAACGCACGCAGATGATTGGCATCCTCAAAGCACTCGGCTCACGCAATAAGACCATCCGCCATACGTTCCTCTGGTTCTCGGTGTTCATCATCGGCCAAGGCATGCTCTGGGGTAATATTCTAGGCATTGGCATCGTCATACTTCAGCAATACACGGGCTTTGTCACTCTCGACCCTCAGGTTTACTATGTCAGCAAAGCACCTGTAGAACTGAACCTGCCACTCGTCCTCGTGCTCGATCTGTTCACACTTCTTGCCTGTGTGTTCGTACTCATCCTGCCAAGTTTCCTCGTCTCTCATATCCATCCTGCCAAATCCATGAGATATGAATAGTAATCGTGCAATTTCAGCACGATAATGATGTTTTATTGTATAATAACTGTTATTTTTTAGTCTGAAGCACAAAAAACTGCACATTTTATTTGCGAATGTGCAGAAATTGCAGTACCTTTGCACAAAATTTAAAACATTGTGCAATTTTTATGGACCAATTTAGCAGTTTTAATGCTTATATCCAAAAGGCCATCGTTGAGAACTGGGATCAAGATGCCCTAACCGACTATCAGGGGATTACACTCCAGTATCATGATGTCGCACGAAAAATAGAGAAACTACATATACTCTTCGAGAATAGCGGTATTGTCCAAGGCGACAAGATTGCCATCTGCGGACGAAACTCCGCCCATTGGGCAGTCAGCTATATAGCTACTCTCACTTATGGCGCTGTCGCAGTACCCATTCTCCATGAGTTTAACGGCGAACAGATCCAGAACATCGTAATTCATTCCGGCTCAAAGTTGCTGTTCATCGGCGATTATGCCGTCAAGACCATTGACCCTGAGGCGATGCCCGCTTTGGAGGCTATAATTAACATCCCCGATTTCTCACTGTTAATCAGCCGTTCAGAGAGTGTCACCTACGCACGCGAACATTTAAACATGTTGTTTGGCAGCAAGTATCCGATGGCCTTCCGCAAAGAGCATGTGAAGTATTACAAAGACCAAGCCGAAGAACTGGCACTCATCAATTATACCAGTGGTACGACAGGTTTCTCCAAGGGTGTCATGCTGCCCTACCGTGCCATCTGGGGCAACGTCGAGTTCATCATCAGCCGTCTGGGCAAGAAAGTCCATCCTGGCGACAACCTGCTGAGCATCCTGCCGATGGCACACATGTACGGCATGGCCGTCGAGTTCCTCTTCGGCTTCTGCCACGGATGCCATCTGTTCTTCCTCACCCGTCTGCCGTCGCCCGCCATCATCGCCCAGGCATTCGCAGAGGTGAAGCCCACGCTCATCGTCACCGTCCCCCTGATCATCGAGAAGATCATCCGCAAGAAGGTGTTCCCAAAGATCCAGAACAACCGCATGCGCCTGCTGCTGCAGATGCCCGTCGTGTCGAAGAAGGTGAAGGAGCGCATCTGTCAGGAAGTGTACAAGGCCTTTGGCGGACGGGCCTACGAGGTCATCGTCGGAGGCGCCGCCCTGTCGAAAGAGGTCGAAGAGTTCCTGCTCTCCATCAACTTCCCCGTCACCGTGGGCTACGGCACTACGGAGTGCGCCCCGCTCATCTCCTACTGCGACCACAAGGAGTTCGTGGCTGGCTGCTGCGGCAAGCCCGTCGATCGCATGGAGGTGAAGATCCTCTCCTCCGATCCGGAGCATATCCCCGGCGAGATCGTCACTAAGGGCACGAACGTCATGCTCGGCTACTATATGAACGACGAGGCCACCCGTCAGGTCGTTGACGACGAAGGCTGGTACCACACCGGCGACCTCGCCACGATGGCTCCCACAGGTCATATCTTCATCCGCGGACGCATCAAGAACATGCTTCTGGGCTCCAACGGACAGAACATCTATCCCGAGGAAATCGAAGACAAGCTCAACTCGATGGCGATGGTTGCAGAGAGCGTTGTCATTCAACGGGGCGACAAACTCGTCGCACTCGTACATCCCGACAAGGATGAGATCGTGAACTTCAGCCAGTCGGAACTGGAGGAAATCATGGAACAGAACCGCCAGGAGCTCAACAACCAGCTGCCCGTCTACAGCCGCATCGCTGCCATCCAGCTGCATGAGGAAGAGTTTGCCAAGACACCTAAAAAGAGTATCAAACGCTACTTATATCAGAATATCTAATCGCTTATGGAACAGATACCTAGTTTTAACTCATTGATCCAGAAGAGCATCATCGACAACTGGGACCGCGATGCGCTGACTGACTATAAGGGTCAGACGTTGCAGTATCACGACGTGGCACGTAAGATTGAGAAGCTTCATATTCTCTTTGAGAACAGCGGCATCGTGAAGGGCGACAAGATTGCCCTCGCAGGGCGCAACTCCAGCCAGTGGGCCGTCGCCTTCCTCGCCACGCTCACCTATGGTGCCATCGCCGTACCCATCCTGCACGAGTTCAATGCGGAGCAGATCCACAATATCGTCAACCACTCCGAAGCCCGCCTGCTCTTCGTGGGCGACCACGTGGCCACGATCATCGACCCCTTGCAGATGCCGCGCCTCGAAGGCATCATCAACAATCCCGACTACTCACTGATGGTATCCCGCACAGACAAGCTCACCTATGCCCGTGAACACCTCAACGAACTTTATGGCAAGAAGTTTCCCAAGTACTTCCGCAAGGAGCACGTCAGCTACTACCACGAGCAGGATCCCAACGAGCTGGCGCTCATCAACTACACCAGCGGCACCACGGGCTTCTCCAAGGGTGTGATGCTCCCCTACCGTGCCATCTGGTCGAACTACGACTTTGCCGAGCATGTCCTTGGCAAGACCATCAAGACCGGCGACCGCATTATCTCCATGCTCCCCATGGCCCACATGTACGGCATGGCCTTCGAGTTCATCTTCGAGTTCCTCCACGGCTGCCATGTGTATTACCTAAACCGTGTGCCGTCGCCCGCCATCATCGCCCAGGCCCTGGCCGAGGTGAAGCCCGTCATCGTCATCGCCGTGCCCCTCATCATCGAGAAGATCATCCGTAAGAAGGTGTTCCCGAAGATTCAGAACAACCGCATGCGCCTGCTGCTGCAGATGCCTGTCATCTCGAAGAAGGTGCGGGAGATGATCTGCAAGGAGGTGCTCAAGGCCTTCGGCGGACAGATGTACGAGGTCATCATCGGCGGTGCTGCCCTCAATCAGGAGGTGGAGCAGTTCCTCAAGCGCATCGACTTCCCCTACACCGTCGGCTACGGCGCTACGGAGTGCGCCCCGATCATCTGCTACGAGGACTGGCACTACTTCGCTCCCGGCTCCTGCGGCAAGGCAGCCTACCACATGGAGGTGAAGATCGACTCGCCCGATCCGCAGAACGTGCCTGGCGAGATCCTTACCCGCGGACTGAACACGATGCTCGGCTACTATAAGAACGACGAGGCCACCCGTGAGACCCTCGACCGCGAAGGTTGGTACCACACCGGTGACCTAGGCACGATGGACTATGCCGGCAACGTCTTCATCAACGGCCGCATCAAGAACATGCTCCTCGGCCCCAACGGACAGAATATCTATCCCGAGGAGATCGAAGACAAGCTCAACTCCATGACCCTCGTCGTCGAGAGCGTCGTCGTACAACGCGACAACAAGCTCGTTGCCCTCGTCTATCCCGACTACGACGAGGCGAAGAACATGAAGTTCACCATCGATGACATCAAGAATGTCATGGAGCAGAACCGCAACGGCTTGAACGAGATGATTCCCGCCTACGAGAAGATTGCCGAGATTGAGATTCGCGAGGAAGAGTTTGAGAAGACTCCTAAACGCTCTATCAAACGTTATCTCTACACCTAATACGCGAACCTGTCATTCACTCTGAGGTTCGATTGAGATGATAATCCGGCGATAAGCCACCAGACGGAAGGGACCGTTGTCATGCACTTCGCAGACAATGTGTATCGTGTCATTGCCGGCATCATCTGGAATATGAATCTTAACCATTGGCTGGTCTTCCTGGCCAATGGTTATTTTTATTCTACCAATTTCCGGTTGCTGCCACCAATAGAATGAGAGACTGTCACCGTCAGCATCCATCGAACAAGAAGCATCCAGCAGGATGTCCGTACCAGCTATTGCCGAGACACGAAAAGGTTTTACTCCCAGACTACCATTCACCTTCACCAACGGGTTATGATTGCCCTCCCCTTGGTCAGCCCACTGCATACGCGCCATAAAATCGTTGAGTTCGTCAAAATAAAACCGGCGCTTATAATCCACGGACTTACTACGAAGCGGTTCCTGCCAACTAGTCCAAGCGATAGTCAGCGAATCGGCACAGAGTCCACGCTCGTGATAACCTGCCCAGCCTGCCTGCGTGGGATCATCTGGGTCGTTCAAGCCGTTTGGCATCACGTAAAGAAAACTCGGAGTATCACCCTCCACACCCCATTTGTAATTGGGGTATTCCTTACCCAACGCACCCTTTCCCTGAATATTCTGCTGATGCTGCTTCCAGTTTTGCTTGCCCAAATCACATTGTTCCTGCCAGGCGCCTTCGTCCCAGACAAACTGCAAATCATCCTTGAACTCCTGTCGCAACCACATGTGCGAACTGCGAGCACGATCCATGCGATGAGCGTAGTCCATATCCTGATCGGTAATGGTAAAGATGCGAAACTTTCGGACGAACTTTCTGACCTCGTCATCCGTTCGTGTCTGCTTGACCCGCCAGATGGCCTGTGCCAGCGTATTAGCCCCGCCCCACGCAGCCACATAGATGGGCCGGGGGTCATCTTCATCGGCCAGACGGATAAGTAACTCGCTGCCTTGTGAATCGTTACGTTCACCAATAGAACGGATACCACCATACATACTACCCATAACGGCACGACTACTGAGATACTCCGCACTCGGCCAATATCCCATCTGCTGTCTGCCGTTCTCTTTTTTCATCGAAAGAAACCTCTTTTGCCCAGAGCGTTTCATCAGGTTTGGCACATCCTTGGCATAGGCAGCAATCACTCGATACAGATACTGTGACCACTCCAACGGATAAGGATCACAATTCCATCCCACCGATGTAATCAGTGCTTCTATCTCAAACTGATCTGCATAAGCCATCAGCCTCACCATCGACTCCATATCGTCAGGCTCCACGTCAGCCGGTGCAATGTCCGTACACACCACAAGTCGAGGCTTCAGTTCACTTTTTCCGGCAACAGCACCAAACGTGGCAGCCATCATCAGCAGTATCACAACACTTCTTCTCATACTACAAACGATCATTATTTCTCATATTCGTAATAGTACCAGTAGGTGCCGCGGTACTGTTGCTCAACATTCACATGACGCTCGTTGAAATCCGGATAACGGCGTTTCAACTCCTGAAGGTTGCGCCAATCTTCTTCGGTGACGGCGTGATGATAGACATACAAGGGATTAGAACGCGAGTGTGCATAGAGCACCAATGCCTCCCGGTAATGGCGGGGCAGATGGTCGTCAAGCGGATAATAGCAACGTAACTCCTGAGCAAAACGGTCGAGCTGGCGGTCGATGAGAAGACCCGATAGACGATAGTCGGCCACCTGACGAAGAACAACGCTATCCCGGCGAGCCAGAAGTTCCAGAAAGCGCATAGGCTCCATGGTCCCAGAAGGACGACCACCTAAGAACCGCCATAAACTGTCGACAGGACAGTAGAGCATTCTTGCAGCTTCGTTCATGGGGAGTATCTGCGACGACGTGCCGGTAATAGGATACTCGAAGAGACGCTCACCAAGAACATTCTGACGTGCAAGGCCATACATACGGAGCATCATCAGAGAAGGATCACTTTCAAGCGACTTCCGGCCTACCTCCAATGCCTTCTGATAATGGCCTTCTGCCAACTGCACCTCTGTACTCATGCGATATTGGAACACAGCATTGGTGCTGCCCATCCAAGCCACACACATGATTTGGAGCCCCATAAGCAGCATGTTGATCCATACCGGTCGGGAGATCAGTGAATAATCATTGTCGCTCTCTAGCTCCTGCAGGAGGTGGAGAAACCACATGGCTGGCAGCCATAGCAAAAGGATGATAAGTGGGAGAAACCAAGACCAATCATGTACATCCCTTCCTTCACTGCCAAAGTTGATATCGGTAATCAAAGCGAGAGCCAACATCGATGGCAAATATGTAAGCGCATGGGCACGCTTACCAATACGGGTGATTCCGTAGACAATAAGTTGGAGTAGTTGTAGCAGTACAATGATGATAATCGCACCCAGAAGAGGATGGTACTTCGTGAGTCCACCACTAAGTATGTGCTGGGTGACAGTCAACAGATCGGACTGAAAGAAATAGAGCCAGCAGAAGGAGAAGAGTACAAAAACAGTAGCACACATCACACGGATGTTGAGAGTGCTACTGTTTTTCAAAGGATGATTATAGTTCATTGAGCTTTGTGCTTTAAGCTTTAAGCATGAAGCTTTATGATTAGACTTTGCGTAGGACAACGGCGGAGCGCGCAGGGATATAGAGCTTCAGCCACTCCTTGTGATCTTGAACATACAACGGATCGTAGTTCGTATAATGTGTTATCGAGTCGTCAGCAAAGCCGTTGCCGCCAAAGTCCTTCGAGTCGGTATTCAGCACCACCTCGTAAGAGCCTGTGGGCACGAGGAAGCCGTAGTCGGTGTATGAACGTGTGGGTGAGAAGTTGAACACGAAGACAAGGTCGCCGCGCATGAAGCAGAGCACCTGGTCGCCATCATCATGCCATATCTCCTGCACAGGCGTATCCTGGAAGTTCTTCTGCGACTTGATGACCTTCAGCATCTCACGGTCGAAGTCGCCGAGCCAGTGATAGCAGAGGTCCTTGTTGTCGACGAGGTTCCACTGACGGCGGGCATATTTGTACGACCAACCATTGCCCTCACGCGGGAAGTCAATCCACTCGGGATGGCCAAACTCGTTACCCATGAAGTTCAGGTAGCCGCCATTGATGGCTGCTGCAGTGACGAGGCGGATCATCTTGTGCAAGGCGATACCACGCTGGGCTATGTCGTTGACATCCTTCTTGGCGAAATGCCAGTACATGTCAGCATCGATGAGTCGGAAGATAATGGTCTTATCGCCCACGAGTGCCTGGTCGTGCGACTCACAATATGAGATGGTCTTCTCGTCGGGACGACGATTCTTGACCTCCCAGAAGATGGAGCACACGTTGATGTCCTCGTCGCGTACCTCTTTAATCGTCTTAATCCAGTAATCGGGGATGTTCATGGCCATACGGTAGTCGAAGCCGTAGCCGCCATCCTCGAACTTTGCAGCGAGTCCAGGCATGCCGGATACTTCCTCGGCGATGGTGATAGCGTTGGGGTTCACCTCGTGGATCAGTTTGTTAGCGAGTGTCAGGTAGCAGATGGCATTATCATCTTCATGGCCGTTGAAGTAGTCGCCGTAACCTCCGAAGGCTTCTCCCAGTCCGTGTGAGTAGTAGAGCATCGAGGTGACACCATCGAAACGGAAACCGTCGAAGTGATACTCCTCGAGCCAGTACTTACAGTTGGAGAGCAGGAAGTGGAGCACGTCGTCCTTGCCGTAGTCGAAACAGAGCGAATCCCATGCGGGATGTTCGTGGCGGTCGCCAGGGTAGAAGAACTGGTTGGGGTCGCCAGCAAGATTACCCAGGCCCTCGACCTCATTCTTCACGGCGTGGGAGTGTACAATGTCCATGATCACGGCGATACCTTTCTGATGGGCGGTGTCGATGAGTTCCTTCAGTTCCTCGGGTGTGCCGAAACGGCTGGAGGGAGCGAAGAAGGATGACACGTGGTAGCCGAAGGAGCCGTAGTAAGGATGCTCCTGGATGGCCATCACCTGGATGCAGTTGTAGCCGTCCTTGATGACGCGCGGCAGCACATTGTCCTTGAACTCCGTATAGGTACCCACCTTCTCGGCATCCTGTCCCATACCCACGTGGCACTCGTAGATGAGCAGCGGGTTCTTCTTGGGCTTGAAGGTCTTCTTCTTGAACTCGTAGGGCTTCTCGGGGTTCCACACCTGGGCTGAGAAGATCTTTGTCTGATCGTCCTGCACCACACGCTGGCACCAGGCGGGGATGCGCTCACCCTCACCGCCGTTCCACTTCACCTTCATTTTATAGAGCTGGCCGTGCTTCAGGGCTTTCTCCGAGAGCTTCAGCTCCCAGTTGTCCGTGCCGGGGATACGCTTGCAGCGGTACTTTTCATTTTCCTGCCAGTCGTTGAAGTCACCAATCAGATAGATGTCCGTGGCGTTGGGAGCCCACTCACGGAATACCCAGCCCTTCGGCAGTTTATGGAGTCCGAAGTAGAGGTGGCCTGAGGCAAAGTCGGAGAGTTTCTTCTTTCCATTTTGCGTCAGCTGGCCAATCTTCCACACAGCGTGGTCGTGACGTCCGCGGATGGCGTCCTCAAAGGGTTCCAGCCAACTATCGTTTCTTACTAATCCTATATGCTCTGGAGCTTTAGGGGCTACTGCCTTTTTCGTGGCAGACTTCTTAGGGGTTGCTTTCTTCGTTGCCATAACGTATTATGCTTTTACCTTGAATATTGCTTTTTTGATCTCGGGGTTATCGGCGATGCAGGGTGCATGGCCGTCCTGAGGGAAGAAGATTGCCATCTGCAAAGGCTTCAGAGTAACATAGGTCTGAGGCTTTGTGTCGCCGTAGAGGGTAACATCCTTTTCAGCATTGTAGTCGAAGGCCGGCAGGTCACAGAATGGTGTATAGCCGAAGGTCTCCTCACAAGAGATAGGGATCTGGATGTCAATCATGTTGACGTGTGTTTCGAGAACAGCTTTCTCGGGTCCCCTTCCCTTCGCTACGGTGAGATTCAGAAAGAGATCTTTATCCCGGATAGGATACTTGCCTGGCTCCATAGTACGGATGTCGTTGGCTTTCAGAAATTCAATAACGTCGGCAAAAAGAGGATTCAAGCCAACGTACTTGTTTAGGTTTTCAATCGTGTCGATAATCATACGATAAGTTTTTTTTAGTAATTGCTTTTATGTTCGTTTTACCTTTATGTACTTACATCTTAATTCACTGATCTGTGTCCACGAGTATAGGTACCCTCAGCTACGATACGGCCATTACGGTCTTTCTCGATGAAGTGACCGTCGCGCACATCTTCTGCATAACTACCCTCGAAGCGCAGTCCGTTCTTATCCTCTTCGATGGCGGGACCGTGCCGCTTGCCATCCTTGAAGTGACCCTTGAATTTTGAGCCATCGGCGAAACGCAAGACACACTCACCATGAGGCTGCCCTTTACGGAAGACACCCTCGACAAGGTCGCCATTCTTTTTAGTCAGTTTTCCACGGCCATCCTGCAAGTCATACCTCCAAATGCCAGAATAGGTATCACCATTCTTCCAAATGAACGTGCCCTGACCGTGCTTGTCACCATTAAGGAACTGGCCCGTGTACCTATCGCCGTTGGCATAGCGGAAGATACCAGAGCCCGTACGATGTCCCTGCTGGTAGTCACCCTCATAGACATCACCATTCTGGAACTTATAGATGCCGCGGCCATTCATTTCATCGTTTGACCACTGACCTGTATAAGTGTCACCGTCGGCATAGCGGAACGTACCCTTGCCATGGCGCATATTATCCTTCCAATCTCCATCGTATACGGAACCGTCGCCCCAGTCAAAGATACCCTTACCCTGCTTCTTGTCATTTACCCACTCACCATCGTAGTAGGCACCACTGGCGAAGGTGTAACGGCCTTTGCCAGAGCGCATATCCTTGAACCACTCTCCGTCGTATTTATCGCCGTTGAAGTAGTACATCACACCGTGACCGTGCTGATAGTCACGGAACCACAGACCATCGTAGCGGTTGTTGTTGGCGAAATAGTAGATCCCCTTGCCGTGCTGCTGATCCTGGAACCACTCGCCTTCGTACTTCTCGCCGTCGATGAAGGTATAAGTGCCGAAGCCCTGACGATAACCTTTATCGTATTCGCCTTCGTAGACATTACCATTTTTGTACGTGGTACGCCCCTTGCCATGAGGCTTGCCAGACTGTAATTCTCCGTTGTATTCGCCACCGTCTTTCGTGGTGGCAGTACCAAGTGTCATCTTCTGCGCACTGGCTGGCAGCGTCAGCAGAAGGGTCAGTATCGAAGTGATAATATATTTTGTAGTCATGCGTATTCGTTTTAAAAACTGTGGCAAATTTAGTAATATTTTTGCTCACCCGCAAACTTTTCCATATTATTTAACGATATATATGGAGATTTTTGATTACCTTTGCAACCAATATGAAGTTTACAGCCGTTATTCCCGCCCGCTACGCATCTACGCGTTTTCCGGGCAAGCCGCTGGCCATTCTCGGCGGCAAGACAGTGATTCAGCGAGTGTACGAGCAGGCTGCCAGCGTGCTCAGTGAAGTGTATGTGGCCACCGACGATGAGCGCATCCTCAGCGCCGTGGAGGCCTTCGGAGGGCGTGCCATCATGACACGTGCAGACCACAAGAGCGGTACGGACCGTATTGAGGAGGCCGTGGAAAAGACGGGTACACAGGCAGATGTCATCATCAACGTGCAGGGCGACGAACCGTTTATCCAGCCCTCTCAGATCAAGACCCTCATGGCGCTCTTCGACGATCCACAGACACAGATCGGCACCCTCGGCAAACGCTTTGACTCGATGGATGCCGTCAATAATCCCAACTCACCGAAGATCGTCACCGACCATCGTGGTTTCGCCCTTTACTTCAGCCGGAGTGTCATACCCTTCATCCGTGGCGTAGAGTCAGACGAGTGGTTATCCCACTACCCTTTCCTCAAACACTTAGGTGTCTATGCCTATCGTCGTGAAGTTCTCGCCGAAGTCACACGCCTGCCACAAGGACAGCTGGAAAAAGCCGAGAGCCTCGAGCAACTGCGATGGCTGGAGAACGGTTATCGTATCCGTGTAGGACTGACGGACGTGGAGACCGTAGGTATTGACACGCCTGCTGATCTCGAACGTGCCGAACAGTTCCTCGCCCAATGGACATAGAAAAAGCCTCTCAGTTGTGAGAGGCTTTATTGTTTAAGATGGGGTTTGTCTTTACTTCACCCTTTCCACGATGGCCTTGAAAGCCTCGGGATTGTTCATGGCGAGGTCGGCGAGCACCTTACGGTTGATCTCGATACCAGCCTTGGTGAGCTTGCCCATGAGGACCGAGTAGCTCATTCCCTCCAGACGAGCGGCGGCGTTGATACGCTGGATCCACAGGCTGCGGAAATTACGCTTCTTGTTACGACGGTCACGATAGGCATAGGTCAGACCCTTCTCCCAGGTATTCTTTGCTACTGTCCAAACATTCTTGCGGGCTCCAAAATAGCCGCGAGTGAGCTTTAAAATTCTCTTACGCTTTGCTCTTGATGCAACATGATTTACTGATCTTGGCATAGTTTTCTTCTTTTAAATGTTCGACAATAGGATTAACGGAGACACAACAGGTCACGAACCTGCTTCATGTTTGACTGATCAACGATAGTTGTACCAACCAAGTTGCGCTTCTGCTTCTTGGTCTTCTTCGTCAGAATGTGGCTGTGGTAAGCGTGACGTCTCTTAACCTTACCTGTACCGGTAAACGAGAATCTCTTCTTGGCACCGGAGTTTGTCTTTACTTTTGGCATTGTTTTTAAATTTTAAATTGTTATTAATAATCGGCGACTACGCATATACCGGGCGCGCCACCTATGTTCTTTTTCTTGTTAATCTTCGCCCTCAGTTAATTTTTTAAGGGCATCAGAGGAGATTTTAGCATTGGCGAAGAGACCACCGTTTACTGGCATTTCGACTTCTTCCTCAACTGCTGGAGCATTGTCTTTCCTCTTTCCGCTTTCTTCTACCTTAGCGGCCTCACGGTCGCGGGCCTGCTGGCTGATCTTCTTCGTACCGGCCTTCTTCGGAGCCAGATAGAGAAACATTTTCTTTCCTTCGAGCGAGGGCATGGACTCAACCTTGCCTACTTCCTCCAGATCGTTTGCGAAACGCAGCAGCAACACCTCGCCCTGTTCCTTGAACAGAATAGAGCGCCCGCGGAAGAACACGTATGCACGTACCTTATTACCTTCCTCAAGGAACTCTTTCGCATGCTTGAGCTTGAACTGATAGTCGTGCTCGTCGGTCTGCGGTCCGAAACGGATTTCCTTCACCTCGACCTTCACCTGCTTGGCCTTCATTTCTTTCTGGCGCTTCTTCTGCTGGTAGAGGAACTTGGAGTAGTCGATGAGACGGCAAACGGGCGGATTGGCGTTGGGCGAGATCTCCACGAGATCGACCCCTTGCTCGCGGGCCATATTCAGTGCATCGCGGGTAGGAACAACGGAACTGCCCTCATCGCCCACTATGCGTACTTCTCGTACTCGTATCTGTTCATTGATGCGGTACTGATTTTTCAATTTGTCATTCTTCATCAACTGCTTTTTAAGAAATCGGGTGCAAAATTACTAAATTTTGTTTATAGTTTATGGTTTATAGTTTATAGATGATTACACTTTTATAGAAATTTAACTTTCCGCTGAGCATATCAACTATAAACTATAACCTTTATACCATATACTGTTAAAAGTCCTTGGTCATTTCGGCGACCTGGGCATTCACCTCGTCAATGAACTCCTGGATAGTCTTGACACTCTGTACACCGCCACCTTGAGGACGAACGGCGACAGTACCATCAGCAGCCTCCTTCTCGCCGACAATCACCATATAAGGGATGCGCTTCAGCTCGTTGTCACGGATCTTACGACCCAGCTTCTCGTTGCGCAGGTCGATGGTGGCACGTACCCCACCCTCGCTGAACTTCTTGCAGACCTCCTGGGCATAGTCATTGTATTTCTCCGACAGCGGGAGAATAGCCACCTGCTCAGGCGTGAGCCAAAGGGGGAAGTGACCGCTGGTGTGCTCAATGAGCACAGCGCAGAAACGCTCGAGAGAGCCGAACGGTGCACGGTGGATCATCACAGGCGTCTTCTTAGTGTTGTCCTCGTCGGTATACTCCAACTGGAAACGCTTCGGCAGGTTGTAGTCCACCTGGATGGTACCCAACTGCCAGCGACGACCAATAGCGTCCTTAATCATGAAGTCGAGCTTCGGACCATAGAAGGCAGCCTCGCCCAGTTCAACCTTAGCATTCAGACCCTTCTCCTGACAGGCCTCCACGATGGCCTTCTCAGCCAAAGCCCAGTCCTCATCAGTACCCACATATTTCTCGTGGTTGTTCGGATCGCGCAGCGAAATCTGTGCTTCATAGTTGAAGCCAAAGGCCGTCAGCACCACGCCGATGATATCCATCACATTGAGGAACTCCTGCTTCACCTGATCGGGACGGCAGAAGAGGTGGGCATCGTCCTGAGTGAATGAGCGCACACGAGTCAGTCCGTGCAACTCACCGCTCTGCTCGTAACGATACACGGTACCAAACTCAGCGATACGCAACGGCAGATCCTTATATGAACGGGGCTTGTTAGCGAAAATCTCACAGTGGTGAGGACAGTTCATGGGCTTCAGCATATACTCCTCACCTTCCTCAGGAGTGGTGATGGGACGGAAGGAGTCCTGACCATAGTGGGCATAGTGGCCGGAAGTGACATAGAGGCTCTTACCACCGATATGTGGAGTGATAACTTCCTGATAACCATAACGCTTCTGTACTTTGCGCAGGTGATCCTGCAAGCGAAGACGAAGGTCGGTGCCCTTCGGCAACCAGATGGGAAGACCCTTGCCCACCTTCTCGGAGAACATGAAGAGTTCCATCTCTTTTCCGATCTTACGGTGATCGCGCTTCTTGGCCTCCTCCAGCATCACGAGATACTCATCGAGCATCTTCTTCTTCGGGAATGAGATACCATAGAGACGCTGCATCTGCTCACGGGTAGCATCGCCACGCCAGAAGGCACCAGCGACAGAGGTCAGCTTGATGGCCTTGATCTCACCCGTGTCCACAAGATGCGGACCGCGGCAGAGGTCTGTAAAGTTACCCTGAGTATAGGTTGTGATGGATCCGTCTTCCAGATCCTGGTCGATATGCTCGCACTTGTAGGTCTGACCGTCGGCAGCAAACTGCTTCAGGGCCTCAGCTTTGGGCACCTCGCGACGCACCACAGGCTCCTTCTTCGAAGCCAGTTCCTTCATCTTTGCCTCGATGGTGGGGAAGTCGCTCTCCTTGATCATCTCGCCATCCTTCAGCAGCACATCATAGAAGAAGCCGTTCTCGACGGCAGGTCCGAAACCGAACTGGATGCCAGGATACAACTCCTGCAGGGCCTCTGCCAACAAGTGTGCCGAGGTGTGCCAGAAGGTATGCTTACCCTCTTCGTCGTCGAACTTATATAGAGCGATGGTTGCGTCCTCATTGATGGGACGGTTCAGCTCTACTGTCTCACCGTTTACACCACAGCTTACAACGCTGCGTGCGAGAGCTGGCGAGATGCTCTCTGCAATCTGAAAACCAGTCACGCCCTGCTCATACGAGCGAACAGATCCGTCTGGGAAAGTAATGTTAATCATATCTACAATATATGTTTGAATTTGAAATTGCGTGCAAAGGTACTTATTTTTTTAGACAAAAGAACAAAAGAAACAAAAAATCTTCATTTTCCTGTCTTTTGTTTGATGATGCTGTAGGCCTGATAGATGCCTAATTCGCCTGCCTTGCTGAGATCGGCGATGCCCTCAGTCTCACGCTTGACGTAGATAAGGGCTAAACCGCGGTTGAAATAGGCCTCTGCCAGACGTTCTTCAAGTGAGATGGCCTTGGTATAGTCTTCAATGGCACGCTGGTAGTCCTGGCGCTGGGCATAGAGATTACCTCTATTATAATAAAGGTACGTGTTACGTGGCGACATCTGGATGGCATCAGAGAGGTCCCCCAACACATTGGCAGACTGGAGGTCGATGTTCGTTCCCTGGGAAGCATTGAACTCGTTGATCTTGGCCTGACAGACGGCACGCTGCCATAGAGCCAATGAAGATGTGGAATCAATCTGCAAGCAGATGCTCAGATCGTCGATGGCATTGTCGAAGTTCTGGATGGTGCTATAGGCGATGGCACGCATCAACAGAAGATTCTTGACATCGTGCATATTCTTAGTAACATCGATGGCTGTACTGAGGGAGTCGATATAAACAAATGTCTTTTGCATGCGCTCCTCATCGAGTTTGGTCTGGTCACAGGAAATAAAGATGGTGCGTGAACGGGAGTTGGCGTTGAAGTCCTCTACCGACACTTCATAAGGTGTCTCATTCTTGATTTCATCTTGTGGACGATTGAAGGTCAGACCGTACATTGGTTGCCACGTAAGATCTGCTTTGCGGTTCTGCACCTTGCCGCGATACTCGCTCTTGTATTCGTGCTCCATCTCATTGTCGTCGGCAACGACCAGTTGATTGTATTTCTCCAAGTCTTCGTCGCTACGCTTACGCATCTGGCTCTTGGAGAGTCGAGGTTGCTTGCCGTAGCGCTTGTCTATCTGGGCTTTCAAGATACGGAACTCGTCAAGCTCCGCCTGACGGGTGTTTCCAAGACGACGGTAGCAAGAGGCACGATGCTCCAGTCCAAACCAGAAGTTTGGGAAGTCCTCAATCACCTTTGAATAGTCGCGGATAGCTGCATGGAGATTACCAGTCTGCTCCAAGAGCAGGGCACGGTTAAAAAGTGCCATGATATTATTAGGCTCCAATTTCAATACAAAGTCGAAGTCTTCAATACCACGGTTGTCATCGCCTACCTGTGCCCGCAGCAAACCACGATTATAGTGTCCGATGAAGTTATTGGGGTCAAGGTCGAGGGCCGTGTCATAGTCTGCCATCGCCCCACGGAGGTTCTGCTGATTGTATCTGGCCATCGCACGGTTGATGTAGTTTCCCGCATGCTTTGGAAGCAGTCGGATGCTGTGGGTCAGGTATTCTTCGCCCTCTTTCCACTTACTCTGACTGAGGCTGATCATGGCGCGCTCTGCCCAGATGCCTCCATCGTAGGGGTCAAGTTCCAAGCTGGTGTCAAGAGACTTAATGGCGCTGACGGTATCTTTCTTCAGCAAGTATACCTCTCCTTGTACAGAATAAGCACGGGCATACCGTGACCAGCGAGTGATCATCGTATCAACCTGCCCCATAGCCTTGTCGTAATCCTTGTTTTGGACAAGACAGAGGACGCGGTTGTACCAGAACAGTTGGTTCTCAGGATCATAGCGCAGAGCACGGTCGTAGTCTTGTATGGCTTCTGGGAATTTCTTCTGATTGATGCGGCAAAGGGCCCTGACCTCATAGGCACTGACTACATAGGGATTGCGTTCAATGGCTTCGGAACAGTCGGCCTCGGCCC
>JAEETC010000193.1 GCA_016286585.1 Prevotella sp.
TCACTGTGCCTTGGAGGGGGACAAGTTGGACTGCATAGCACATAATCCGACGGTTTTCCTGTCGGCAGTTACCAAATGTGCGCCTACGGTTGGCCCGAAAGACGGGAGCTTTACGTTACAGTACAAGCCTGCTACAGCCATCGGTAAGGCTGAGATTGTGACTGACCGCGAAGAGAAGATAGCTGGTCTGAGAGCCATCTGCCAGCGATTCCTTCCTCACCATATGGATGCTTTTGATGATGCTATCAGTCGCAGTCTTGAACGTACGGCAGTGGTTAAGATTACCTTAACTGAGCCTCCTGTTGGCAAGCGCAAGCAGTATGACAAGCAGGGAGAGGAAATGAAATATGGCAGAATGGAATGAGCAGGATTATTAGGGAAGCAAGGCAGACGGATGTGGCTGAGATCATGCAGGTCATGGATGCTGCAAAGAAGATTATGCGGCAGTCTGGCAACATGCATCAATGGGGAGAAGGCTACCCCACTGAGGCAGTCGTTACGGCTGATATGGAACGGAATGGCGGTTTTATCATTGAGGATGATGGTTGCATTGTAGGCTATTTTGCTTTTCTACCATCCCCAGAACCGACTTATGCCAAGATCTATGAAGGTAAGTGGATAAATGACACGCAACCATATCATGTAGTCCATCGCATTGCCAGCTACCCCGATGCTCACGGCATCTTTAGCAGCATCATGGAGTTCTGTTTCTCCAACGACGAGAACATCCGCATAGATACCCACCACGACAACAAGATTATGCAGCACAACATCTTGAAGCACGGCTTCACATATTGCGGTATCATCTACCTGCTGTCAGGCGATGAAAGGCTGGCGTATCAGAAGATAGTCATCTAACTGTGCAAACCTATTCATGTATGCCATAACTCCAATCATCATTTTCAATCAAAAGAAAAAACATGTCTTGTACGGATGCATCGTAAGACCAGTATTCGGTCAAGAAAAAAAACAAGTTTAAGGTTTAGGTTTAACCATGTATATATACATGCCGTCATAACCTCAATTGAACGTACTTGAATCACGCGATGGGTTTAGTTTACTTCTTATATGTATATAAGCCTTTATAAACTTAAACCTAAACCCTTTAGTACAACCAGAAGCCTTTTTTCTTTTGACCGAAAAAAAACAGTTACAAGGGTGCAGCTCTTTGAAATAAAAGTTGTACCTTTGCAACTGAAAAAAAGCGATGGTATGAGAACAATAGGAGCCAAAAAGGAAAACGGCTGGTTAAATTTCTTTAAATCTGCAATTACCGAATTCAGTCCAGAATCCGTAAAAAACTACAGACGAAAAAGACAAAAATCACCACTGTCCGTATTGCAGAATAGTCGTAAGTATCTCAAAATCAACGACTTAGAAAGTTTCTGCCCTATTTCTACCTTCGCGTCGTAAGTAGCTGATTATCAGCAAGTTGCTGTTCGTACGTGGGTAAATAGCTTTATCTAACATCTTGATTATTTTACCCCATGCACAAGCATTTTCAGGGTATAAACGGATTTTGAGGCGGTAATAAACAGGATATTACGCTCTTTCCCGCCAAAACAGACGTTAGCAGTCCAGTCCTCGGGAATGGGGAAATGGGCTATCTTTTGGCCATCCTTGTCGAATACGGTCACACCGTCACCGGTCAGATAGATGTTTCCCCGGTCGTCTATCGTCATCCCGTCAGACCCCATGTTGGTAAACACCTGGCGATTCGTCAGGGAGCCGTCCGTCTGAATGTCGTATCGCAGGATTCTGTTTGCTTTAGCCTCCGCCACATACAAATATTTTCCGTCGGGCGTTCCTACAAGACCATTGGGTTGGTTAAGCGTTGAGTCGAGCATAACCAGCTGCTTGCCTCCTAGAGCCAGGTAATACAAGCCTTCCACAGGCTGCTGGCGGGCTGTGTCGCGTGTCCAGTAGTCGCGCTTGAAATAAGGGTCGGTCATATAATAGCTGCCATCCTTCGCGATCCATACATCGTTGGGGCCGTTCAGCAACTTTTCGCGGTAGTCGGTCACAAGTATATTGTGTTGACCTTTCATGTTGAACGACCAGAGCTGGTTGTCCATATCTGCGCAGGCTATCAGGTTGCCCTGGGCATCAAAGTACATCCCATTGGAGCGACCGCTCTGATCAGTGAACAGCGTTATCTCTCCCGATTCGCAGTCCCAACGGTAAATCCTATTGTTAGGCTGGTCTGTGAAGTAGACGTTACCTTTTGCGTCGGCCGCAGGTCCTTCGGTAAAGTTGTACGAATCAGCGACCTTTACAGGGGTTTCCCCTTCTGCAACTATCACATTTGAGTGGGATTTCTTTTCCGTCAGCCGCTTGATATGGTCTTTCAGGATTTTATAGGCCGGGAACGGCATGGCACCGTGGTCGTAGCCCTGCATCTCGTAGAGTGTCACATCCTTGTGACCCGCGAGTTTCAGCATGCGCCAGAAGTAGGCCTGCTCCTCGTAGCGTCCGAAGAGTTCCAGTTCGCGGTCGCCGGAGATGATGACGATGGGCGGTGCATCTGGGCGGATGTAGGTGAGCGGGGCGTATTGGTCAATGGTGGCCTGCAGGGGGCCGATGCCCTGCTGTTTACGTATATTATAATGTGTGACACACTGGCCGCTGAACGGCACGAGGGCGGCGAGCGAGTCGGCATCGACGCCGTACTTCGCGAGCCAGCGCTTGTCGAGTCCGATCATATCGAGCAGATAGCCGCCAGCCGAGTGTCCGGCCACGAATATCTTACGCTTGCTGCCACCATACTTCGCGATGTTCTTATACGTCCAGGCCACCGCTGCCGCAGCGTCGTCGAGGATGTCGTCAATAGGAGCCTTCGGCAGCAGACGGTAGTTGGCCGCCACGACCACGAGGCCGCTGTTTTTCAACTGCGGGTCGATGTGCTTCTCGCCGCCCTCGATGCCGCCGCCGTGGAACCACACCACCACGGGCGCATCCTGGGCGTTTGTCGGATAATACACATCGAGCTTGCAGCGCTCCTGGGCATAGCCCTGCGCCGCATCGCGATATGGGATGTCGTTCACTTGATTGTACTGCGCCCGTGCAATGGTCGTGCAAAACAAAAGCGCGAGGGTGAAGAAATAGCTTTTATTTGTCATGTCATTTAGTTTTATTGTTGTTCCTTATTAATTAATCACAAAACTTGGGGCAAATATAGCAATAATTCCGCAATTATTTGTATCTTTGCCGATAGATTTAATAAGATTTGTGAAATCGTATATTGTTTCATTCCTAAAACCAACACAAAGATGAAAAAGAAAAGAATGAGTATTTTGACCGTGTTGCTCGCGCGAGCGTCCAGACGGCATCAACGAGAGCGTCAAGGCGCTTAACGCCGCAGGCCAGAAGGCCGTGGGCTACGTCTCACCCAATACCGGCCACGAGTTCCTGACCTGGCGCCGCAGCCTGAAGGAGATGGCTCCGCTGCTGTTCAAGTAAGACACAAGACCCCCCGAAAGCCTATACCCTTCGGGGGATTTTCCCCAAGATTTAAATTAAAAATAACTATATGGACAGGAGAGAATTTATCAAGAAAGCAACGATAGCGGCTGCGGGAGCGGCAGTCGTTTCGCCTGTATCGGCAATGATCAATCAAGTGTCGGACAAGAAGTGCAAAGTTTTACTGATTAACGGCAGTCCGCGCATCGACGGCAACACGTTCTGCTGCCTGAAGGAGATTGAGGCGACGCTGCAGAAGCATGGCGTGGAATCGGAGATCGTACAGATTGGCCGCAAGCCTGTACGCATGTGCATTAACTGCGGCGGTTGTCACCAGAACGGCGGTAAGGGTTGCGTGTTCGACGACGACATGTGCGCCGTCATCACCGATAAGATGACTTCGGCGGATGCACTCATCGTGGGCACTCCCGTTTATTACGGCCAGCCGAACGGCGGCATCCTCTCGCTGATGCAGCGGCTGTTCTTCTCGGCGGGTCATCTGGTGCAGAACAAGCCCGCAGCGGCGCTGGCCGTCTGCCGTCGAGGCGGTGCTACAGCCACGCTCCAGACCATGAACATGATGTTCGAGATGATGAACATGCCCGTGGTGACCTCGCAGTACTGGAACATCGCCTATGGTGCTGGCAAGGGCGAGGTGAAGCTCGATACTGAGGGCATGCAGACCATGCGCACCCTCGCCACGAATATGGCCTTCCTGCTACAAAAGATCCATGCCGACGGCCATCCCGCTCCCCAGCGCGACGAACGCCCGGCATTCATGAACTTTATAAGATGATTATTATGAAAAAGATTTTATCAGCATTTGCAGCACTGATCACATTGACAGCCTGCTACAACGGAAACCAGCCCAAGGCCGAGACCGCAGCAACCACTGACGGCAAGGCCATCGTAGAGAACATCATGACGCGTACCAGCATCCGACAGTACACGGATCAGACCATCAGTGCCGACACCATCGAGACACTGCTCCGTGCCGGAATGGCCGCTCCTACCGCAGTCAACAAACAGCCCTGGCACTTCGTGGCCATCACCAGTAAGGACAAGATGAAGGAACTGGCTGCCACCAATCCCAATGCCAGGATGCTGGAACAGGCTCCGTTGACCATCGTCGTCTGCGGCGACATGCAGAAAGCACTCGAAGGTGAAGGACGCCAGCTTTGGATTCAGGACTGCTCTGCGGCCACCGAGAACATCCTCCTTGCAGCCCATGGTCTCGGCCTTGGTGCCGTGTGGACTGCACTCTATCCCCGCGATGACCGTGCAAAAGGTGCCATCGAGGCACTGAAGCTGCCCGATCATATCGTCCCTCTCTGCGCCATCATCATCGGCTATCCCGCTGAACAGCCGGAGCCGAAGGACAAGTGGAAGCCTGAGAACGTATCGTATAACGAGTTTGGCGGTATGGCAGAATAACAATTATGATTATAAGAGAAGCTGTAGTAGCTGATGCAAAGGCTATTCAGGCCATTTATGCTCCATACGTGGAACAGACGGCGGTAACATTCGAATACAACGTGCCGTCGGAAGAGGAGTTCCGCAGACGTATCGAGACCGTCAAGCAAAAATATCCCTGGATTGTGGCCGAGGAGGATGGAAAAATCGTCGGTTATGCCTATGCCAGTGCCTTCAAACCGAGGGATGCCTATCAGTGGGCAGTCGAGACATCCATATATGTTGACGGTAATATGAAGCGATGCGGAATAGGCCGCCAGCTCCATGAAGCCCTCGAACAACAATTGAAAGCTCAAGGCATCCTCAATATGAATGCCTGTATTTCTTTCATCGAGACTGAGGATGAATATCTGACGCAGGACAGCGTCCGCTTCCATGAGCAGTTTGGCTACAAGAAGGTGGCACATTTCCACCTATGCGGAAAGAAGTTCGGACGCTGGTACGATATGATTTGGATGGAGAAGATCATCGGTGAACATAAGTGACTTCGCCCTCCATGATTATTTCATTCCGGAACGGCTGCTGAAGTTGATGCGCACGCCTTTGTCATCGACCATCATGTCCATGCCACCATTGTTGCCGTTGCTGACGGTCGGCTTGCGTTCACCGTCCAGTATCTCGCGGCA
>JAEETC010000194.1 GCA_016286585.1 Prevotella sp.
CCCAGATGCTGCAATGGATGCTGGCTCCGAATGACCCCCGTGATTTCACAGCCACATTCTACAACACCGTTGACGGCTCCACCATGAAGGAACTGAAGGGCACGGGATGCTATTGCATCAACTACAAAGAGAGTTGGGAAGACGGTCAAGAGCATTTTGAGGAAATGGAAATCGTGTGCCAGAAGCTCGAGAATGGCCCCGTCGCTTTCGAAAATCCTTGGAAGTAAGCGGTTAAGAATAACTAAAATACACTAAATTGCCCCCGGCCTAAAGCTGGGGGCAATCTTGTTTTAGGCTAAAATGGGCCGTGGCCCATGCACGAGGTCGTGCTAATCGCCGTCAGGAACGCTGTGAGCGCGGCTACTATCACCTTCACCGCCAGCTCAATCATCCGTTGCTTCTTCATAATTTCACTCTGATCTTCTTTGTTTTGTCACACAGATCTCACAGATCTCACAGATTTTCTCTGCGCAAGCGCAGCATTTATGCTGCATAATCTGTGTAATCTGTGAAATCCGTGTGACCTTTAAACACTACCTCCGTGTGAGGTCTTAGCCATTGCCCTGCTGATCCGCCTCGGGCGCGAGCACGTACGTCAGCGGCGTCTTCTTCTGGAATCGCTTCTCCTTGCCACCAACAGTTCGCTTCTCGCTCTCCACGAGATACCCGAAGGTGAAGATACAGTCATCCTTCAGCGCCCTTGAGGTGAGCTTCTCGCCCTTCGTATTCTCAGGGTTGAAGTTGATGTGGATGCCGTTGATCATCGCATCGGGGCCACCGGCCACCGCCTCTGCGAGGTTCGCCTTGCCCAGCTTCTGACCGTCCACTGCGGGAGAGAACGTGCCGAATCCGTCGAGCTTCACAGGCTGACCCTGCGTCAGCAGCTCCTTCATGCAGTCCACCACCTGCCCGAGCACCAGCACACACATCTGGTAGTCGGCGATCTTGCCGTGCGCCGTCATGTGGGCGGCAAAGCCCTTCAGGTTAAGAGGTTCCTTAGCGTCCACCTCTGCGAAATACTTTCCGTAAGCGGTGCTGTCGTCGTTCTTGTTCTGACGGAGGTTAATCACCATAGGAATTTCACTTCTTGCCATTTTCTTTTTTCCTTTCTTTTTTTAGTTAAACATAAGCTTTTAAAACTCTCTTTTGCAACGTAGGGGCGCCATCCTCCGTTACTGCGACAATTGCGGTGCAAGGCGAATGCAGAGCCGAGACTCGCTCGAGCTATGCTGAGCCGCTGCCCGCAATCGCACAGACATCTCAAAATGTCTGTGCAAAATTAATCATTTATTTTTAATGATGCAAGTATTATAATCTTTTGAAACGTGTTGTTCAACGTTATTCAACGTTATTCAATGTTGTACCAAAATATTTGCGGTTTTATTTGGCAATTTAAACTATTTTTAGTACCTTTGCGTCATCAAACATGTTTAACCAACAAAACCAATTACCAATGACCAATCATCCATGTTCAATGGGAAGAACGGAGCTTGCCACCCGCTACTTCCCCCACATTCAACCACAAACCGCCTGGCAGAAACTCCGTGGACTACTCGCTGAAGTTCCTGACCTGGCGCCCCTCACACAGCTGAAACGCCGCACGTTTCTTCCGGCAGAAGTAAATATTATTTACCAACACTTAGGGCAGCCTTGAGCTGTCTTTTTCCGCGCTTTTCAGGCCCTCGGAGTTTCCTGCCTTAAAACTCGGACTTTCCTGTGACGAAACCAAGACTTTCCTACCATGAAACTCCGGGTTTCATTTCTGTATTGTATGAAGACGATGAAGATATTGTATTATGTAAATAAAAATCATTATTACCTCATGCCCCACATATCAACATATCAACATATCAAAACCGTTTTTTAAAATATCAGGAATATTCACATATTAATTATTATATAATATATTATTATAATAATATATTATATAATAATTTTATTAAGGTCATTTGTTATCCCTGCATAATTATTTTTCATTTTGATATTTTGATATGTTGATATTTTGGCTTGTCTACTTCGGATTTTCAGCGAATTTTAGGAGTAGCACTTCAGATTTTCTGCATTTTTCTTGCAAGTTTGATAGGCAATCGAAGCAAATTATACAAGTATTTAGATGAATATTTGTGAAATTCCGCCAAAAGTTGCTGTTGTATCAGATTTAATTTGTAACTTTGCCCTGTCAATCAATGATAAAATGAAACAATTACTTAGCGAACGATTCTACACTTACTGGGCTGATCCAGAGCATAGCTGGACTGTACGTATGACCATCAAGATGCGTGACGACATCGACAGAACTATGATGTGCGAGGCCGTGGCCGCCACACAGCAACGTTACCCATACTATGGCGTGAGGCTGCGAAAAACGATCGGCGACAACGGCTTTGAGTACTATGCCTTGGAGGAGAACACGCAGCCGTGGGTAGTGATGCCTACGCAACAGCCTGCCATGCTGCTCAGCCCCGAGTCGAACGACCACCTGCTGGCATTCTCCTGTTGGGAGGACAGCATAGCCCTCGATTTCTTCCATGCCTTGACCGATGGCACGGGAGCTTACAACGTGCTGCGCACCCTGATGTACGAATACTGCCGTCGCCGCTATGACAGTCAGTTGAGCCGTGAGGGTATCCGTGTGGCAGGCGACGACATCAACCCTGACGAATGGCTTGACCCCGCCTCGCTGCCTCGACCTGAGAGCCTGGACGTGCTGCCCGTGCCACCTATGCCACGCCCCATCAATCTCATGAAGGAGGCAGCGGTGCCCGTTCAAGATGCCGTGGAGACGGTGAATGTGCAAGTGAGCGAAGAGCAGATGTTGGACTATGTCAAGCATCGCGACACTTCGCCAGCCACGCTGATATCACTCATGCTGGATCGTGCCATAGCCCGTCTGCATCCTGATAGTGACGACGCTGCGCCTATAGTGGCACTGGCCATCAACCAGCGTCCCGCACTGGGTACACCTCTTGCCGGCGTCTCATTGGCATCGGCCCTGCGTCTGCCGCTGACGCATGAGTTGCAGCAAATGACTGATGACCTACAGGAAACGGTGTTCAGGGGCATGGTTGTATTGCAGTCGAATGCCGACAATGTGGTTGAAAAGTTCTGGATGACGAACGACAGAATGGATCAGCTGGATCGGATTCCCACCGTAGCAGGCCGGCATCAGGCCATGGCAGGGGCCTACCAGCAGGCAGCAGCTGCCGGCACCTGCGTGATGAGCTATGTGGGTAAGGCCAACTTCGGTGCTGCCGAGCGATATATCTGTGGCCTGTGTACGGAAGTGTGGGCACCCTACGCCATCACCATTGAACTGAGTGCCGCCGGTGGACAGTTCTGTATCAGCTGGATGCAGCGCTTCTGCAACGATGCCTATCTCAACGCGTTTATAGCCGAGCTGCACCGTCAGGGTCTAGATGCCACCATCGCTTGGCGTCGTCCGCTTGTTGTTGCCACCGTTGCCGACTACCATAACATACTCTAAAACAGGGGGGCAGGAACGCTGTGTTTTATAAATGTAAATAAAGATGACGAAAAGACTGACTGTTCTGCTGTTGCTGACGGTGCTGGCTCTTAGTGTCGGCGCGTCTACGTATAACGTCCGTGACTTCGGGGCTAAGGGCGACGGCCTGACCCTCGACCACGCAGCTATCAACCAAGCTATCGAGAAAGCCTGCAACAATGGCGGCGGAAGGGTTGTGTTGCCTGCGGGAACGTATCTCTGCGGCAGTATCCGTCTGAAAAGCAACGTGGAACTGCACCTCATGGCTGGTGCCAGGATACTGGCGGCTCCTGCGGCGATGAAGGCATACGACAAGAGCGAGGTGTTCGGAGGTCCTGAATATCAGGACGGCGGGCATACCTACTTCCACAACTCGCTGATATGGGCCGAGGGGCAACAGAACATATCGATTACCGGACGCGGCATGATAGACGGTGAGGGACTCACAAAACACGACACGGAGAAAGCTGGCAACGTGCAGGGGGGTAGCATCGGTACCGGCGACAAAGCCATCGCCTTGAAGCTCTGCCGTAACGTGACCATACGCGACATCACCATCTTCCGTGGGGGCCACTTCGCCATCATCGTCACCGGCTGCGACATAGGAACTATCGACAATATTACCATCGACACCAACCGTGACGGCATCGACATCGACTGCTGCAAGTACTTCACCGTGAGCAATACGAAGGTGAATACGCCCAGCGACGATGCCATAGTGCTGAAGAGTTCGTATGCACTGAAGAAGCCCGTGTTGTGCGAGCATGTACTGATAACGAACTGCATCGTGACGGGCTATAAGTTAGGCACGTTCCTCGACGGCACCTATGTGCCAGAGAAGGTGAACTGGGTATGCGGACGCATCAAGCTGGGTACGGAGAGTAATGGCGGCTACCGTAACATCACCATCTCGAACTGTACGTGTATGTGGAGCAGTGGACTAGCCTTTGAGGAGGTCGATCAGGGCAGGATGGAGAATATCGTGGTGGATAATATCTCGATGAGTCACGTACACCATTATCCTATCTATATTACTACAGGCTGCAGGAACCGTGGTCCCAAAGAGCGGACTGACATCTCATCGGCCCGCGATATTTATATCAACAACGTCGTTGCCGATGATTGCGACTCGCTGGCCGGCATCATCATAACGGGCATGGCGGGTACACCTATCAGGAATGTGTCGCTCTCGAATATCCGTATCCAGTATCGGGGCGGCGGGCAGAAGGTCGCCACGCCCTATCGCGAGCAGGGCACCAACTATCCCGAGCCTCGCTGGGCAGGGCCTACGCCTGCCTACGGTCTCTTCGCCCGCCATGTGGACGGCCTGCATCTGCGCAATGTGAAGTTTGAACTGATGCGACCCGACGAACGCCCAGACATAATCCTGGAGGACGTGGTTAACGAGGATATCGAACATTGACACAAGAGGGACAGTCCCTTTTGTGACATGTCTCACCTTTGAAAGTCCAGTATCAGTTATGACATTCTATTCTAAACACCATTCCCTGCCTATCCCGAAAGGTTCGAACAGAACCCGCCGGAAGGCTTTGCTCGCGGTATGTATGCTGCTGTGCATACAGCCGGCGGCCACTGCCCAGGAAACCGCCGACAGCGTGGAAGCGGACGGGAAGATGCCAGGGGTCATCAAGCAGGTGCTCGACAGGCTTAACCGCCCCCCACGCTACCTCGACGACCGCTATGTGCGAAAGCCGCCGACCAAGTTCATCGTCACCCTGAGGGGCAGAGTGCAGCAGACCGGTGTGCGCATCAACGACTATTCGGAGTTGGATACCGACTGGGGGCTTGCCAACAGCACACAGACCGACTTGCGTATGCAAGAGCGCCCCCATTACAAGGCAGGATGCTATATCACCTATTCAGGCATCCGTGCCGGACTGGGCATGAGCGTAGGGCGCAAGAGCGCCGAGAAGAGCACCTCCTTGTACCTCGGCTGCATCAACTCATACTACGGGCTTACAGCCCAATATAACAATATCAAGGAGAAGGTGTCATCTGACGTGCATTCCACAGTGGACTATC
>JAEETC010000195.1 GCA_016286585.1 Prevotella sp.
GTCACGCTTAAGCCTCCGCCTGCGCTCCCTTTAAACCCAATAAATCCGGATAACGCCCGGACCTTCCGTATTACCGCGGCTGCTGGCACGGAATTAGCCGGTCCTTATTCATGCGGTACCTACAAAACGCCACACGTGGCGCACTTTATCCCCGCATAAAAGCAGTTTACAACCCATAGGGCCGTCATCCTGCACGCTACTTGGCTGGTTCAGACTCACGTCCATTGACCAATATTCCTCACTGCTGCCTCCCGTAGGAGTTTGGACCGTGTCTCAGTTCCAATGTGGGGGACCTTCCTCTCAGAACCCCTACTGATCGTGGGCCAGGTGGGCCGTTACCCCGCCTGCTGCCTAATCAGACGCATCCCCATCCCTTAGCGGTAAACCTTTGCTTCACTTCAGATGCCATCGACGAAGAACATAGGGTATTAATCCGCATTTCTACGGGCTATGCCCTACTAAGGGGAAGGTTGGATACGCGTTACTCACCCGTGCGCCGGTCGCCGGCAGTCTTAGCAAGCTAAGACCCCGCTGCCCCTCGACTTGCATGTGTTAAGCCTGTAGCTAGCGTTCATCCTGAGCCAGGATCAAACTCTTCATTGTATAAAATATCTTTGCCAACGCAGAACTATTATGCATTATGCATTATTAATCATGCATCGGATCATCTCTGTCCCAGAACGACTATCCAGTATCAAGTTAAAAGCACCATTCTCATCCAGCAAAGGCTGCTTGCGCGGCCTCTGCGAATTGACGGTTCGTTTCTTCTACCCAACATACTCACAAAAAAGTATGTCGCTTCTTGTACTACTTCTGTCTATGTAAATCTTTCAAAGAACTCTTTCTTTTTGCCTCCGCCCTAAATTTTTGCGCGAAAGCGGATGCAAAGGTACGAATAATATCAATACCAACCAAACTTTTTCCAAAAAAAAATCCCAAAAACATGAAAGTTTTCGGGATTGTTGACAAAATAAGGCTATACCTTATATATTATATATAGGAGACTACTCAAATATTTCTTCTATATCATTATCATCGGTCTCAAGTGCTTCGCCAATGAACGAACACGGATCAAATCCTTCGGGCACATTGAAAATAGCATCCTCACTATATCCTAACTGCTTGTCAGCATATACTTTTTGCATGTAAAGAGCGAAGATAGGCAGGGCCATAGCCGCTCCCTGACCATAAACCATCGTGTCGAAATGGATATCGCGGTCATCACCTCCTACCCAGCAGGCATTGACCAAAGTAGGCGTCAGTCCCATAAACCATGCGTCGCTGTTATTGTTGGTCGTTCCTGTCTTTCCTGCGATCTCTCCTTTCAGACCATACTTAAAGCGCAGGCGTCCTGCCGTACCTCCGTCGACGACACTCTTCAACATGAATAGCATCTTATGAGCGCTCTCCTCACTAATGACCTCATTCATTCTCGGCTGGAACTGTGCGACAACATTTCCCTCACTGTCTTCAATCTTGGTCACAAACATCAAAGAAGCACGGATGCCATGATTGACAAAAGCCGTATAGGCGCTTGCCATTTCACCAACGCTGATATCACACGGCCCTAAACAGAGCGACATCGACGGATGGATTTCCGGATTACGAATACCATATTCATAAAGGAGGTCCACAAACGCCTGCGGACTCAGACGGCTCATCAGATAGGCAGAGATCCAGTTGTTAGACTGTTGGAGCCCCCATTTGAGCGTCACCATCTCCCCATAACGGGCCTTGCTGCCATTACGCGGTGTCCAAGGTTTGCCTGCAACCATATAAGTCTGCTGTACATTAGGTGCCTGGTCACAGGGAGAAAAACCGTTCTCCATTGCCAACGAATAGAGGTAGGGCTTGATGGTAGACCCCACCTGCCGACGGCCGTCCATGACCATATCATAGGAGAAATGGGCGTAGTCGAGTCCACCGACATAAGCCTTTACATGACCATTCTGAGGGCATACACTAACAAAGCCCGTCCTGAGGAAGGACTTATAATAGCGGATGGAATCAAGTGGTGTCATCAGCGTGTCCACCTCTCCATGATACGTGAAGATTGACATCCTGACAGGCGTTCGGAAGGAACGGTGGATCTCGTCGTCCGATGCCTTGTTCTCACGAAGCACACGGTAGCGCTCACTCTGACGGATTGAACGGTTGAGGATCTGCTGGACCTGCGCCTGCGTCAGGTTAGACGAATAAGGCGCATTGGCCTTCTTCTTGTTTTCTGCGTTGAAAGTAGGCTGGAGGAACTTTGCCACGTGCTGATAGGCAGCCTCCTCAGCATACCTCTGCATCCTGGAGTCTATCGTCGTAAAGACTTTGAGGCCGTCCGTATAGATGCTGTAGTTCTCGCCATTCCGCTTCGTGTTCTTATTGCACCATCCATACAAAGGATCATTCTCCCAGTTGATGGAGTCATTATAGAACTTGACCATGTTCCACGACGGATAGAGTGCACGCTCTGGTTTCTTGGCTGTCAGATACTGACGCAGGTATTCACGCAGATAGACGGCGATGCCATCCTTATGATCGGAGACATGGAACTTCAGTTTCATCGGCTCTGCTGCGTATTTATCGTAATCGGCCTGAGAGAGGTAGCCATACTTCAACATCTGTCCAAGCACGACATTACGACGCTCGCGGCTCCTCTCGGGATTCCTCACGGGATTATAATAGGAGGGGTTCTTACAGAGTCCGATCAAAGTAGCAGCCTCAGGGACGGTCAAGTCCTTGGGTTCCTTACTGAAATAGACATCAGACGCTGTCTTGATACCTACGGCATTATGAAGAAAATCGAAGTAGTTCAGATACATCGTGATGATCTCGTCCTTCGTATAGTTGCGCTCCAGCTTGACGGCTATCACCCACTCAATGGGCTTCTGGAAGAGGCGCTCCATCGTGGAATATGCCCTTTCAGAATACAACTGCTTGGCCAGCTGCTGCGTGATGGTCGAGCCACCACCGGCACTCTTCTGTCCCATCAGTCCGCGTTTGATGACAGCACGCCCCAAGGCGTAGAAGTCAATGCCGGAATGGTCATAGAAACGCACATCCTCCGTGGCGACCAATGCCTGTACCAATGCTGGCGACAGTTTAGTATAGTCCACCAGGATACGGTTCTCCCTGTTATAGTTCCAGGTACCTATGATTTTTCCGTCGGCAGAATATATCTGTGTGGCATAGCGGTTGATAGGATTCTGCAGATCTTCAATGGGCGGCATATATCCGATCCACCCCTCGTTGATCGCATAGAAGGCCGTTGCAACGGACAGTACCGTTACGACTAATAATGTCCATAGAAAATAGATAAAAAGCTTTCTCATATCATCGATTTCATTACTTTTTTAAGTATCTGAGTGCAAAATTACTAATTTCTTTGAAAATAACGCACGTAAATCAGAAATAATGCGTAATTTTGCACAAACAAATTCAAATTTACGAATGGAAAAGCGGAATTTTGTGACTATTGCCAATCTGACTAAGGAGAAAATCCTCTATATGATCCAGATGGCAGAAGAATTCGAGAAACATCCGAACAGGGAACTCCTGAAAGGTAAAGTAGTCGCCACTCTCTTCTTTGAGCCGTCGACTCGCACAAGACTCAGTTTTGAGACAGCAGCCAACCGGCTTGGGGCACGTGTCATCGGATTTGCCGACCCGAAGATAACGAGCGGCACAAAGGGTGAGACGCTGAAAGACACCATCCTCATGGTCTCCAACTATGCCGATGTCATTGTGATGCGCCACTACATCGAAGGCGCAGCCCAGTATGCCTCTGAGGTGGCCCCCATCCCTATCGTCAATGCGGGCGACGGTGCTCACCAGCATCCATCCCAGTGCATGCTCGACCTCTACAGCATCTACAAGACCCAAGGAACGCTCGACAATCTGAACATCTATATGGTGGGCGACCTGAAATACGGCCGTACCGTCCACTCGTTGCTGATGGCCATGCGACACTTCAACCCCACCTTCCATTTCGTGGCCCCCAAGGAACTGGCGATGCCGAAGGAGTACAAGCTGTACTGCGACGAGCACGGCATCAAGTATCAGGAGCACACTGCCTTCAACGAAAAGGTGATTGCCGATGCCGACATCCTCTATATGACCCGTGTGCAGAAGGAACGGTTCTCCGACCTGATGGAGTACGAGCGGGTAAAGAACGTCTATGTGCTTAATAATGAGATGCTTCGGAGTGCCAAGCCGAACATGAAGGTGCTCCATCCCCTACCCCGTGTGAACGAGATTGCCTATGAGGTGGACGACAATCCCCACGCCTACTACATCCAGCAGGCAGGCAACGGCCTCTTCGCCCGTGAAGCTATCTTCTGCGATGTCCTCGGCATCACACTTGATGAAGTAAAAGCAGACAAGACCATTATTTTGTAAGACAACAAATTACACGAATTTCACGAATTAAAGCATCATGAATAAGAAAGAACGTCTGGTTGCCGCCATTGAGCATGGCACCGTCATCGACCATATACCAGCAGAGAAGACCTATCAGGTGGCCAGTCTCTTAGGGCTCTTCGACCTGAAGACCCCTGTCACCATCGGCTTCAACTATCCCTCCCAGAAGGTGGGCAGCAAGGGCATCATCAAGGTGTCTGACAAGTTCTTCACCGACGATGAGATCTCCCGTCTCTCCGTCGTGGCTCCCAATGTCATCCTCAGCCTCATCCGCGACTACGAGGTGGTGGAGAAGAAGACCGTCGTGACGCCTGAGGTCATCAAAGGTATCGTGAAATGCAACAACCCGAAGTGCATCACGAACAACGAACCCATGCAGACGCACTTCCACGTGGCCGACGGCATCCTGACCTGCCACTACTGCGAGAAAGAACAAGACATCAACAAGGTAGAACTTGTATAATGAATCATTTTGAAATCCCCGTGCTGCTGTTGACAGGCTATCTGGGCAGCGGCAAGACCACCTTATTAAATAGGATATTAAGCAACGAAGGCGGCATCAAGTTTGCCGTCATCGTCAACGATATCGGAGAAGTCAACATCGATGCCACCCTCATCCAGCAGGGCGGTATCGTGAACCAGCAGGACGACTCGCTCGTGGCCCTGCAGAACGGATGTATCTGCTGTACACTGAAGATGGATCTCGTCAAGCAGTTGCAGGACATCATCGCCCTGCAACGCTTCGACTACATCGTCATCGAGGCCAGCGGCATCTGTGAGCCAGGCCCCATTGCGCAGACCATCTGCAGCATCCCGTCGATGGCTCCAGAAGTGACGGAACAAGGCTATCCCCTGCTCGACTGTATCGTGACCGTCGTAGACGCCCTCCGCATGAGGGACGAATTTGGCAGCGGACTGGACTTGACGCGCCAGAACATCGACGAGGAAGATATCGAGAACCTCGTCATCCAGCAAATTGAGTTCTGCAACATCGTGCTGCTGAACAAAGCCTCCGAGGTCAGTCCTGAGGAACTGGGGCGCATCCGGGAAATCGTTCGCACCCTCCAGCCCAAGGCCGAGATCATAGACTGTAACTATGGCGACGTGGAACTCGATAAGAT
>JAEETC010000196.1 GCA_016286585.1 Prevotella sp.
ATTTATCCAGATTGGCATTGTAAGCTACAAAAGCAGCCACGTTGTTCTCCTTAACATCCGCATCAGTAGAGGGGAGAGGATAGTTAGTAATCGACGTACAGCTCTGTCGCTTCACGAAACTCATCTCTGTTCCAGCCTGCAACTGTCCCTTCCACACAGGATAGCTCAACACCAGTTTGGTAGCCCAAAGTCGCGATGATATATGCGAATTCTGTTGCATGGTCTGGGTTTCAGGCAAATACACATCTATCTGGTTGTCGTCATTCTCCTTATCCGTCAGGAAATCCACGTTCAGGTCGATGTTCAGTTTACCCACCTGACCGTTATAATAGGCATTGCCCTGCCAGTTATAGGGGTAGTGTGTATGACCGCCCTGATGCGAAAGGTCGCGACCTGTGAGATTGTTTTCAGTATCCACCCACATGTCATTATGCGTATTAAACTGGTCGTGCCGCTCAATTCTGGCACCCAGCGAGTGCTTGTCAGTAATCTGCCAGTTAAAGCCCAAGTTGTAGTTCAGCCCCTCTCCGTGCCAGTCGTTACGCATGTGGCTGTCCTGAAGAATATTCCTGATGCCTTCATCGGCCCGGAGAAATGTAGATTGCGTAATATGCAGGTCGTTAGGACTATCCCACGTCCAATAGTTCACCATACCAAACAAATCCAGGTTGTTGTGGCGATAACGCAGGTTCAGCGTGGTGCTGGGATCGCTGAAACCAAACGCCAGATCCTGGTTGTTGGCAGCCATCAGGTCGAAGCCGAAACCAGCCCCCTCTCGGCGAATAGTCTTGATACGTACTACTGCCGAAATAGTGGCATCGTACTCTGCACCAGGATTAGTAATCACCTCTACGCTCTGAATTTCCTCCGAACGGAGTCGTTTCAGCTCGTCCTTATCCTGCATCTTTCTTCCGTTAATATAAAAGATTGGTGTACCCTTACCCAGCACCTCTAGGTCTTCACCTTTCAGCGTCATACCTGGCACCTTGGCCAGCATTTCCTTGGCTGTACCCGACTGGCCTAAGACGGTTCCCTGAATGGTGGTTATCATCGAGTTGCCTGTCAGCTTTGTTTTAGGCATCTGTCCCTTTACCACGATCTCATTCAGCATTGTCTGATCTTGCTCCATCTGGATGGTACCTATTTCCGAACCTTCAACGTTCACATACTTGGTACGATATCCGACATACGAGAATCGCAGGATGCAGCAGGCGTCAGTGGTGTTAATCTGGAAAAATCCATCCACATCGCTCGTTGCACCTTGTATATAAGTAGAGTCGGCCGTAAGCAGTGCCACACTAACAAATGGCAGAGGTTCACCCTGCATGTCAATTACTCGTCCACCTACATCCTCAGTCTTTGCACTGGCTGTTAAACACATCATCATTGCAGCTATCAAAGCTACCATTTTCAAACTTAACTTTTTCATCTTTTCTAATTTTAAAATGTTTTGCCAGTTGGACACAGGAAAGCCATAAAAAAGTTGCAATCCACCCCATTTCTGGGATGAATTGCATGTTTTTGTGACGAATGGTAAAGAAAACTGCCCCATTTGGATGGAATGAAGCAGCTTTCAAACGATGATTATTCTATCGGTATCATCACGCCGCACTGGTAATCGGGGGATTCGATGTCGGCGCCGTTGTACCATTCCATCGTCATAGCATTGTTGGGGCAATGGAATTCCGGGTGCTGAGGCAGCCACTCCTTGTAGAACTTCTGGAACTGCTGCTGGAAGGCTTTCATACCTCCCTCGAAATGAACTTTCAACCACTTGCCGCTGCGGATGGGGAAAAGCTTCATGCCCTCAGGCACGCTTCCACCCTGGTAAATACCACCAATCACATAGGTGAAGGTCTTGCTGCTGCAAGCGCCAAAATTCACCTCCGCACAGGTCATGCAGTTGTGGTTAGGGATGTCGCAGGTACAAAGTCCGAACTCTCCGACACCATTGTCGATGGCAGCCTGCTGAAAGGCATCAGGTGCTTTGTGTTCCATAAAGACGGGCTTAATAATGCGTTCCACATACTCGCCCCAAAACTTAGGACACTCTTCCTGTCCCTTGCAGAATGCAATTTCCTTTACCATGCCGATAATCTGCACATTTTCTAACGTAATAATCTCGTATTTCATCTTTTTATCTTTTAGTTATAGTACTTTCTTTACACCAGGGATCATCCTCAGCAACCAGGTGAGCCCGAAGGATGCGATGGTGATGGCGACGCCAATAAACATAAACTTACCGAATGCGCCCATCCAGATGCCGTCAACTGCATTCTGTAAAGCAATCATCAGCAATAGATGGACGATGTAGGCTCCGTAAGCCTGAGCGGCACACCACTGCCAGAACTTGCTGTGCCAGTTTACGTACTCACGAAACAACCAAAGCAGTCCGAAACTAATGAACACGCAAAGTAACGACTCGTAGATGCCGAACCACTCAGTTACAAAGTTGTTCCACTCACCGCCATCACGAAGATAAATGCCTAATGCTAACAGGCATCCTATCAAAAGCGACAGGGCTCCTGTGGCTTTGGACATTCTCTCAAGCCAATTAAAGCGACTGGCCAAAATGCCGACGACAAACATCATCAAGTATTGCAGATAATGGGCCGGTTCCATCGGCAGGGGGATGATGCCGAAAGGCCATATCCAATGATCCTGCGGACTGACCAAACGTATCAGATAACTGCCAATGCCCATGATGCCACCGAATATCAGCAAGCCAATGATGGTAGGTTTGGACGAGTAAGAGTCGGTAGTAGGTTGATAGAACTTTCGTGTCAAGGCATAGAGAAGACAGAACACAAGCAGACTTTCAATATACCACATGTGGCCAATCTCTATCTTTCCTGATAGTACCGATAACAATCCGCCCATCACTAACAGGGGTATGCCCAGACGTTTCAGTTTCTTTTGGACAAATACCGATGCTCCCTGTTTATCGTAACTCGCAGGGACAAAATAGCCAGAGATGAGAAAGAACAGTCCCATGAAGAAGGCGGCGTTTACTGAGAAGAAATGCCATATCCAAGGCATCACCTCGGCAGGATTACTGGGCGTATAAGCCCAGTCTCCGCCATCACCATATGCCTGACCAGCATGGTGGAATATCACCAGCACCGTCAGGCATACTTTCAGATTGTCCAGATATAAAAGTCGTCTCATTATTTTGTCCGTGAAAGTGTGAAATGGAGCGGCTTGTCAAAATGCCGACGGGAATAGTAAGTGACGGATGGATGCTTCAGATCCATCACCATTGTCCATAATGTACCACCTACGATGGCACCCTTCTTTGGAAGCTGTGTTACCGATGCGATAGCCTTTGTCAGCTGATTTTCATTCATCACACCGCCAGTCTTTTGGTATTGCTCCATCAGTTCCTCGTGACGATGGTCTCCCTCATGGAGTCCCACTTCGAACTTTTCTTTGCACAGATAGTGGTTCGTCACAAAGGGCGACTCTGTTACCACCATTCTGTTGTCAACATATTCCACAGCCACACTTCTGCCAGTAGCATCAGCCATTGAGAGATGATAGGCAGAACCTGGGTCAGAGTTCATGTCGATACCACGAAGTAACTCCAGGGCTTCTTTTACATTGGCTGCATTTTTAAGTAGGTATTGTACGGCTGAAGTGGTGGTAAGGTCAGGCTTTGGGGTGTTTTGCTTTGTCACTACCTTGTCGCCTGCATCAAGCACAGCAATAGCTAGACCTTTCTCATTGATACCGTCCAGTGCCATGAACAAGCTTGCCAACGCCATGAACTGGTTCTGGAAACCCTCTGGCTTGTAATTTTCGCCGAAGCCAAAGAAGTCGGTTGAGAAGGTTGTGATAGATTCAAAGCCCTCGTCAGGTGTGGTATGAAGAATCATGGCTGTGCCATATGGGAAATCGAAGTTGCGGGCCATCATGACGCCACCATCAGGAGTGCTAACAGTCAGTGTAGAGCAGCCTACTGGCATGAGCGGGCAGTCAATCTCGGCAGTCTTGAAATGCCCTTTAGACAAGAAGTTTGTGATATAATTGGCCAGAACGTTGATATTCGCACAGCCGCCACGTTTCATCAACTCGTCAAACCCGTCGTCGCCCGCGTATTCCATATAATACATATCTTCGTCAAGTTTCTCACACGACATGGCTCCCTTTATCAGCGAACCAAACTCCACCCAAACTAACACGCCAGCTACGACTACCAGCCCCAGAACGCTGAACAGCGCGATTTTTAATGCTTTCTTCATTGTTTATTATTGATTGATCTGATGTCTGTTTGACGCTACAAAAATACATAAAGTTGCGTAAAGTACCAAATATTTGGGATAAACAGCACCAATTTGTGACTAATGGCGTGATGAAGCGAATATACAATGTTCAATGTTTTGAAAAGCATTTCAATTTGAGTATAGTCGCAAAGTCGTTTGCGTATAGGAACACAGTCATTTGGGTATAAGCAAACAATAATAAAGTGCCGTCTTTCTCCCTGTTACCCATAGGTTTCTCCCCTGTGAGCCTTAATGTTTTCCCCTGCAAGTCCTAATGTACACAGAAAGACAGTCACGGTCACAGCTGTGACCATGTGACCGATCCAGTACTTTGAGACATTATCTACAGCCTGGCTGTACTGAAGGCGATGCCAGTTCTTATCTATGAACTCCATCACTTCCTTTTCTGTCGGCTCGGAACCGAAAGTAACCTTACAGACGTGCAAACCTTCATGGTCGGTTTGCTCAAACAAACCAATCCAGAAAGGATCCTCAAACAATACCGTCAGTGTACCTGTATTCATGAACTATTTTGTAAACGAACCAATCTCTATCAGATTACCATCGGGATCGGCTACATAACTGGTGCGCTGTCCCCAAGGCTCTGAGGTGGGAGGAAGAACTGAGGCGGCACCATTCGCAAGCGCATGTTGGTATTCCTTGTCGACATCAGAATATGTGGGTACATCGAATGCCAATTCCAACGTACCATTGAAGCCCTCGGGATACTGAAACTTCCGAGAGACCATCTGCTCGAAAGTGTCACGCGGATAGAGGATGATACGCATGTCACCCAGCGACATCTCTACGTTTGGCTGGATGCCGTCCCAATCGGTGTAAAAGCCAAAAGTTTTCGTGTAGAAATCAACAGTAGCCTTATTGTTGCTGGTAAAAAGACCAATGGTGTTGAATTTGAATCGAGGACGTGGCGAGTACAACTTTGCCAGTCCGACGCTCATAAACGTGTACCAGCCATTTATCATTTCTGGTGTATCGTTCTCAAGCAGTTTCAGCAACTCGCGTGTAAACTCAAGATATCCCGAACCATTGGCAGTAACGATACGCCCATCTGTTACGGCCTGCTCGTTCACATAACCGGCCTCGTTGGTATAGTTGTTGCCACCCCACAATTTCAGTTGGTCGATACCATTTCCTGTATGTTTGATGTTGTTCAGCAATCCCTGTTTCGCCATCCACG
>JAEETC010000035.1 GCA_016286585.1 Prevotella sp.
TTTAATGTTTTGACGCTGCAAAGGTACACATTGTTATAGGTATGGCCAAACATTTGGGATATTCTGCACAATTATGTGATGAATAGCATATTTCCTACATTCGCTGACGCTCAGCCTGTCCGGCACCCGTACCCTTGTACTTGCTCTTCGAGGCGTTGAAGGTGTAACGCAGCGAGACATTCAGACGGTGGTTGCTGCGTGTCTTACCTTCCCAGTAGGAATATCCGCCGCAGTCTTGAACCATGTCCTGAACACTACGCTGGAGTACATCGTTGACAGAGGTACGCAGACAGAGGGCATCGTTCTTCAGCCAACACTTTTGAACGGTAAAGCCGAGATTGTATGAGACCGTCCTCATGCGATAATTGATTACGTCGCCTTTGGTTTGAATGTTCATATTGGCCTCCAGTTGCCAACGGTGCGGCAGACGGAAGGTGTTGTTCAGGTCGATGAAAAAGATTGGCTTTGTGTAATTCTCCTTGGCTTTGCCTGTCGCAGAGCGCGGATCATCGAATTCCATCGTGTTCCAGAACTTCTGCCCGCCAATAGTCCAGTTGGGACACCAGATGCCGAAGGTGGGGACGCAAGAAGATCTAGGCCGTAGTGCCGAGGGCGGTGAGAATGGCAGACGCTATTGATGTTACTCATTGAATGTACTTGTCATCTTCATTTATTGCGGAGCATATTCAAAGAAATAGAAATCAGTCCAGCCAGTGTTCTCAGCGTAGAGGTGCTGCTTGCCGCGATACTCGAAACCTAGACGTTCATAGATTTTGTGGGCAGGTGTGTTCGAGGCAAGGGCATCGAGGCGGATGGCCTGCATGCCTTTACTCTTTGCCATACGGATAGCCTCGCGAATCATCTCTGAACCGATGCCTTTGCCTTGATAGCCAGGACTGACGGCAAGGATATGAATCACAGCCACCTTTTCGTCTGGCACCTGCTGCGACCAGTCGATGGCGTGATAATCCTCACCCTGATACATCGTCACTGCCATCGCGCCGACGATGACACCTTGCTCACGGTAAATGTACATGCTACCCTCGTTGATATAGACCTTGATGCTTTCAATCGTGGGGTGTTTCCTTTTGCTCCATCTGGCATATGTGGCCATCTCTGGCGTACGCTCCGTTACATCGTCATAGAAGGCAATGATGGTCTCGAAGTCCTTTTGTGTTGCTAATTCTAACCTCATTCCCTTTTCATCGTCATCTGCTGATCCTTTGCCATCTTCTCCGCAAAGGCATCCTCTCCGTTTTCGCGGATATAACGGATGCAGGCGGCTCTGTCGCTATTAAACAGGAAAGCAAAAATCTTGCCAACAAAGTTGTTGTGAATCTTACATTCTTTCACATCCTTGTCGCACTCGGCGCAAGTGTGAAAGCCTTTCTCTTGGCAACATTTGCGGATTTTACACCTTTGAAACCCCTTGGTAAGGGGTTGGCCTAAGCCAGGGTTATCTTCTTCCGAGGGTTGACATCCTGGGCATTTCCCATTGAGGAACTTCTTGCAGGCTCCGCAATATAAACCACATGCGGCAATCTGCTGGGGGTTAATTGTTATATCTTTCATTGTGTAACTCATTTTGTCCTGACCGCCCCAAACTATATAGGACGATCAGGACGGATTATCACTCTATTGGTATCTGAATCACCGACAGCCATTTCTCAGGGTCTTCCTGATTCCAGGCTCCATCGATGTAGCATGTACGATGTTGTCCAACCGCCTTATAGCCCTGCTCCTCAATATAGCGGAAGGCCTCAGTGAACGATTCGTAGAAGCGCTCGTAAGGGCCAATGTGCTTCATGCAAAGTGCCTTTGGCACGGCGGGCAGGCGTTTGAACTGGATGATGGCGCTGTCTTCGCCCATTTCCTCCACCTGTTCGCAATACTCGATGTCGATGTCAGTGGGAGTGTACTCCTTGTTGTGCTCAATGGTGAAGCAGTAACCTGGTGGCGGACACTTGCATCCTAAACGTTGCATTTCAGGACCAATCTTCTCGACACACATAGGGCCGATAGCGGCGTAGTTAGGAATTACTTCACGATGACTTGCCACGATGATTTCGGGCAGCGACTGAATACAAATCTTTTCCATTGTCTTCATTTCTTTGCGAGCGTTCCTCCAGTCGAGCAGTTGGTTACGACGGGCTATCAGTAGTTTCAGCTCTGCCTCTGTTTCCTTTATTTTCTCAGTAAGCTGGCGGATGGTTGGAGTGTGAGAATATGAATCGCACAGGTCCTTAATCTCATCCAGCGAGAAACCAAGACGTTGTAGGTCGCGTATGGTCTTAAGCCGTTGCATCTGGTTGATGCTATAATAGCGATAGCCCGTCCACTCGTCCACCTCGTCAGGCACAAGTAGTCCCTTCTGCTCATAATGACGCAAGGTTTTAACTGTTACTTGCATCAACTCTGAGAACTCTCCGATTTTTAACCTTGTTTTTTTACTCATATCGCGCGATGTATTTGCTAAGCGACTGCAAAGATAAGGCATGACCTTAGGGACGAGTCAAGAGAAATTAATACTTTAACACGGATTTAACACTTCGTTGTTCCTTTTTTACTCCTGGCCAGTAGCACCATGCAATAATGGCGGGAACGAGAGATGAGATAGATTGTTCTTATTCGTTATAATATAATGCTCATGTATGGCGGCAAACGTGGCAACAGTGCCGACGATTGCGAGGGGGATAACGGACCAAAAGGTCATTGGGACAGCAATGAATAGCAGGAATCCTGTTGCCTTATTCGCTGCAGTGTGAGGGAAGCAACAATGCCCGTACATCACGAGGGCAGATATTTGATTCACAACTTTAATCGCAACTATTACTCCTGCCCACAGCCATAGCCATTGCGGCAGTTCTAGTATCGGCAGGAGCTTCCAGGCACAACACGCTACGAAGCAGAAGTCTGCCAGACTATCCAGCAATGCTCCCGTCTTGGTGACACACTTTAGCCTTCTTGCCAGCCATCCGTCAGCTATGTCGCTGATGCCGCAGAGACCATAGATTACCCAATATGCCACACTCGTCATATCACAAAGGAGCAGACTTATAGAGCCTGCAATCCTGAGTAGAGTTATGATGTTCGGCAACTGAGTCATATCGTATTGATTGTCTTTTGCAGTTCTTTCAAGAATCGGGTGGCGTGCTTGCCATCCATCTGGGCGTGATGGAACTGGAAGGAGATGGGCAGGGTTGTCTTCAGCCACCTTTTGCGATAGCGGCCCCAGGCCAGAAAAGGATTGGTGAAGATGCCGCTGTATTGGTTGACAATGCTGTCGAGCTCCGTGCCTGTGACAGCCGACGTGCCGACTATCACGGCTTCTTCATCTAAAATATCCTGACAGGTCTGGCTGATGGTCTCTGTCAGATGCAAGTAATTGGCATTAAACGCCTCCAAATCATCGCTGACGGCAACGTCGCAGAAACTGAGTCCGCCTTTGACGTTATCCGCTATCACGTTGATGGCCATGCGGTCATATTTGTACAGCTTTCCGTCCTTGGGCAGCATGTAGAACTCGTCTATCTTTGATGCAGCCTTGCCGATGCACCAGCACAGCAGCATATTGAACTTCATACCGCGCCGCCGACTCACCTTACAGAGCTTCGTCACGTCGAAGGTCTTCGTGAGTGTCACCATCGGCATGGGCGATTTCGTCCACAGCTCGAATGCGATGGCTCTGTTGGTGTCCTTGGGATCGATTTCCTGTTTCATAATTGCTCTTTCATTGTTTATAATCGGCAAGCGTTTTGACCTCACAACCTTTGCTCTCGTAATAGGCGAGCATCTCTGGGAGCTTTTTCAGGTCGTAGCTGGTGATGCAGTCGGAGAGGACATGTACCGTGAAGCCCGCTTTGGCCATGTTGAAACATGTCGATTTTACGCAGGCGGTAGCATCGGCTCCTGCTATGTAGAACTCATTGATGCCGTTCGTCGCGATGAAAGCAGAAAAAGCTTTATTGTTCATCATTTACTCAATCACAAAACTACGGGGATAGAAATCACTATAGAAACGACCATCGGTGGCGGTGAACTTCAGAACGCAGTAGTTGGGGTCAGTCACGCCACCTGGGTAGTACTGCTCGTCGCCATCACGCCAAATCATCTCCTTGCTCTTAGCATCCGTCAGTACCTCCATCGTGCCTCTCAACATCATGCCTTTGAAGCCTTTAGTATCACAGAAATAGATACTGGCCTTGGGGTTAGCCTTGTATTGAGCCACACGTATAGAGAATGTGTTGGTTGTAAAGTAGAAGGTTTTTATACCCTCGCGTTTACGTGGCTTCAGCATGGCCTTGGTCCAAGGAAAACCTTCTTGGTCTACTGACGAGATGTAAGCGATGGGCTGTTTGTCGGCCATCTGTGCAATGAGTTCCTTAACGCCTGCCAACGCGGGGTTGACATTTATGACCTCATCGTTACTGACATCCAGCGTTTGGCGCCAACGCTTTAGCTGGGGGAAATACGATTTCATCATGCCGATGTACTCCTCTTTGGTAATAGGTTTTTCCAACCCTTCATTTACAGCATTCACAAACTGAGCACAATGTTCAATCATCTCATCCATCGTACAATCCTGCAGGAACTGTCCGTCCTTGTAGCAGTACATGCAGTAATCTTCATTCTTACTTCCATCGGCATTCGTGCCGAGGATCTCCTCTGTGAGTGGCATGCCGCAGCTCTGACAAAATTTCTGTTTCATACTTTTTTCTTGTTTGTAATTAATGGTTTTGACGATGCAAAAATACATAGAATGACCACATAATCCAAATTTCTGGGATTGTAATTGATAATACTTTTTATTCTTCGTATCCTAATTGTCCTGGTAGGCGAAGTTTCTCTTTCTGGGGGAAGGTGGCCTCGTAAGCCTCGAAAGCATCAGGATTCTCGTCGGCTACGAAATAGCCCTTGGGCGGGCAGTAGGTTCCTTCACGATTGCCCCAGTAGCCAGGAATCAGTTCTTGGGCGAGAAAGTAAGGCACTTCTGCATCGCGAGGCTCTGCATGATAGTGAATCTTCATCTTGCTGGCGAGGTCGAAGCCTGCGTGTTTGTAGAACTCGATATTGCCTTCCATCTGCAGAAGACCAATACCCATCTCCTTAGCTTTCTCCAACGCATAGTTCAACAACCTCAAACCGTAGCCCTTGCGCTTGTAGTCGGGATGGATGCTGATGGGACCGAAAGTCCACGAAGGGAACACCGTTCCATCGTCAAGCATAATCTCTGCTTTGGAGAACATCACATGGCCGATAATCTTATCACAATCCTCCATCACAAAGTCCAGTTCTGGTATGAAGTCGGGATTTGTTCTATACTGATTGAGTACGTAATGCTCTGTGCATCCAGGACGATATACATTCCAGAATGCCTCACGCGTAAGGTTCTCCACCTCACGGTAATCTTTAGGGGTTTCTAATCTGATATTCATTGTTCTTTTCTTATAATGCAGCACGAGTCATCACGACTGGTGCTGCTTTCTTTTTCTAACTTATTATTAACAATCATACATGCAAAGTATGATATTCCTTATTTCTCGAACTCTCGGAGTTCCTCCAGTCCGCGCTCTATCTCCTGCAGTTGCTGGGCGTGGCGGCGGATCTGCCATTTGGCGAAGACAAAACCAAGACCAAAGGTGAGCAATGAGAGTCCGAGAGGCAACAACAATCTCGTACTGAACTCGTAGCCAGCCTCCGTGTTGAATCCCAGTTCCAGGATGTAGAAAGCGATCATCGCCAGACATACGGCACCAATCATCCACACCTTCTCCTGATGGCAGACCTTCTTGTAAGTGAGCACCAACCGACTGAGTTCGCTGCTGCTCTTGCCGCCCAGGTCGAATTTCGATAGCAGGGAGAGTTTCCATACCATGGGTATCAGTCCTATTATCATCACACCCTCGACGATGGCGAACGAGGTGGCCTGAATGGGCGTATTCAGATAGACGAAGGGGAATACCCCGCAGATGATGAGCATATTCACCACGAAACTGTAGATGTTCTGTCCCATGATGTGGTCAAAGGCCGACTTGGTCTTCTGTTGGATCATTTCCTTCACTATGCGAAGGTTCACTATTTCTGTTTCTGCCAGGCGCTCGTCGAGCTTGTTCCAGCTGGCTTTCAATGCTTCAAGTTCCATATCAATTCAATTTTAACGGTTCGACATTTTTCTTAATTTCTCTTTGGTTCGATTCAGTTTCACAGCGACGTTGGTCTTAGTGATGCCGAGGATGTCGGCAATTTCCTCATAACTCCGTTCTTCCAACCAGAGGAGAATCAGCGCGCGTTCCAATTTGCCCAACTGGTTGATGAGGCGGTAGAGTTCCCTGAGTTGTCCTGTTGTATCCTCGTCGGCTTCAAGTTGTGCCACATTAGCCGTCATAGGTACGGTCTGTGGGCGGGCGTTGGTGCGTCGGAGGAACGTGATGCAGGTGTTCATGGCGATGCGGTAGACCCATGTGGTAAGTTTGCTATCCCCCCGATAGCGCGGGAAACTCTTCCACAGGTTGAGCACCGTCTCCTGAAACAGGTCGTTCAGGTCGTCTTGGTCGTTGGCATAGATATAGCACACCTTGTAGATCGTACGTTTCTGTGCCTCGATCATCATCAGGAAATCTTTCTCTAATTCTTTCGTCTCCATTGTTCAACTAAATCTTTTAACCCATTAGTCGCAGAAACAGAGAATTAATTACACCTGACAGCAAAAAAATGTGAGTATCATCTAATCAATACTGCTCTACAAAGTCGCACACCAAGCGGAAGACGGGTTCATAGCTGTCAAAACGGACGGTCTTGTAAGTATCGAAGATGGTGTGATAATATTGGAAGGCATCGCCCTTCTCGTTCTCGAGGAATATGCAAGGTACGTGGTGCGTAGCAAAGGGATAATGGTCGCTGTTGGCAGCCAGGTCGCCACGATGTAGGGCCTTGAAGTGATGCTTCTCTGCATTGATCTTTTCAAAGAGTGAGTAGCCGCGCATGCCCTCATCGCTCACCTCGCAGTACTGTATGGGGTTATTGTCGCCAATCATATCTATATTAAATAGGTACTTGATCTGACTCAGTGGCACGATGGGATGCTCAACGTAGTAATTGGAGCCGCGCAGGTTGGCATCCTCGCCCGAGAAGGCGATGAAGTACATGTCGTATGGCGGACGATGCTTGGCGTAATAGGCGGCGAGGGTGACGATGGCAGCGGTGCCCGAGGCATTGTCGTTGGCACCAGCATAGAATACCTTCTTACCCAAATTACCCAGATGGTCGTAATGCGCCGTGAAGACATAGCAACTGTCGTGTCTCTCACCATCCACTTTAGCAATGACATTGAAACATTCGTAGTCCTTCAGGAACTTATTATCGACATTCACCTTCACGCGCTGTACGCCCTCGATGGCCTCAGGCGTCACCCAAAGGATGGGCTTATCCACCACCTTTTCGCCATAGGCTTTAAAGAACTTAATGGGCGCCTCCCATGTGTAGATGAGTCCGGCATTATTGCATTCGCCTAATTTTTGGAGTCTGGAGAAGTCCTTGCGATGCTTGTAGGTGAACCAGAACTCACAAGCCACCAGACAGTTGGCGTATTCAGGCTTGCCGAGATCGGCAAACATCCGTTCGGCATCGTAGTTCAGCGTATCGACATGATAGACGGGGAACTCGCCATGCACGCCAGGCGAATACTCTCGCATGGAGAAATCCACACCAGATCTTAGCTTTTTTCCATCGGCCCACATCTGCATCTTCCCGCAGAACGTATTAATGTCCAACTTGAAAGGCTGCAGCGTCACTTCGTCCACACCAGCCTTCTCGAACTCACGCTGCAGGAATCGCCCAGCCTTATTGGCACCGTCCTTGGCATAGCCACGCCCCTGATACTTGGCACTACTCAGTTCTTTAATCACTCGTTTGTAATGTGCCAGGTCCTGCGCTCCAACCATTGTGGCCGCAAGCACCATCAGAATCATTGTAACCGTCTTTTTCATCGTCTGTTTTTTCTTTATGTATTTTCGACCACAAAATTACTGATTGTTGCGGAAAGTACCAAATTTCTGGGATATTCTGCATAGAAAATGTGATGAATAGCACGAAAAAAAGCCGCCGACATACCTTGTGGGGTACATCGGCGGCATCTGTGAGAGAGATTTACAACTTACCTGATTGTGCGTCTTGGCGACACATTTCCCAGCCTCGGAGCATGGCGAAGTAGTCCAGAGACGAGGTGCCGTTTTCTTGGATGGCCATCGCGGCGCCGAGGGCTATCCAGCGAGTGGGTTGTTCGGAGGGGATGCCGAGAGGTTCATCGGGCAGGATGCCGGTCAACTTCGAGACGTTCTGAATGTACGCCTCGGTGTTGTTCTCCGACTCCGGTGCCCAGCGGCGGATGATGGTGCGGATTGTGTACAGGCGGTGCTTATGATAGTAAGTCCGCGTCAGCAGATAGAACGCTGCCCGCCAGCCGTACTCTAATGATTTGAACTGGCAGAAAGCAGCATCTTGCTGACGTTCTGCGAGACCTTTCCACTGTTCCTTACTGCGACGGATGTTCAGTGGATTGCAATTACGAATTCCTCGTGGTGTCATATTTTTCAATTGTCAATTATCAATTTTCAATTTCCTTAAACCTTCTTGTCATAATTGAGAAACTGAGAAAATGAGAAAGTGCTATACTTTATGGCAACTCCATTAGAATCTTTTTATAGACTCCGAACTTCACATTCTCAATAATCCCGTCTTCCTTAAAGCGGTTGATAGAGCGTGCTGCCGTAGCATTGCTGCAGCCGAAACAATCCATGAACTGCTGAGTCTTAAACTCATCGGGCAACTTACGGTAGCATTCATCGTAGCGAGTAGTACGGCGGCGTACCACGAACTCCTTGTTCTGGTCGGCGAAGTAGTTGAAGGCCATCTCGCCGAAGAAGAACTGCTGGCACTTGTATTGGATCTCCATCGCCAGACGGCAGAGCCGCTTGTCGGTATCATCCATTGTCAGCGTCTTCGACTCCTGCCACTCATCCCAATGGCGCATCAGAATGAACGGAAGCGATACGCCAATACCATAATAAGGTATGCGTTTCAGCAACGTTCTATCTGCCTTGTCGCCGTTGAACTCTGCTATCTCCAAGCGGCTTGACTGCCAATCGTAGGTCTCGTCGTTGAGAGGTTCGATGGGGATTTCCCCCTCTACCCTATCCAGACGATAAGCCCACGTGCGGAGTGTTTCATTGGAGTTGGGATCAACCTTCTGATGACGCTGAGCCATGCCCTTATCAGGCAAAGGGATCACAGCCAGTCGGGTGCTCATGCCAGTACCGAAGTTCCTTTGATTCACCTTGCGATGCAGGGCATACGGCGTGCCGGTATAGATGAAGTTCCAAAACACATTGAACATGCCGGTGATGCTTTCCTGATTGGCGTACATCTGGCCATCCTGCTCATTGTGGAACGCCTTCAACTCCAAGATCTCCCTATCCTTCCAGTCGCCACCTTTATTGTTCTTGGTGACGTTATCCAGCTCCGAGTCGAACGAGAACATGTGAAGATTCATCGGCTGTCCCTGAACAATCTCCACCGCTGCCAACATGTGCCGGATAAACTCACCAGTCGCTGTGCGGGCTGGATGAACACGAATACCGACAACAGGCTTTTTCAGGGCATCGCCCTTCTGGGCCTTGGTGCTTGTGGTGCGCTCCGTTCGTCCGTCCTTATACCTATTAACGGCATCGATGAGTCCCTGGTCTGACTGGATCATCGGGTCTGCAATCTTGAAGTAAAACTTCTCAATCACGTTCTTCCCCGCTCCCGGGTCACCGATGATAAAGATGCAGTAGTTCAGCCTCCTGACAATCTCCGGCTCATACCAGAAATGATAGTAAGCCCTCGTCATCAGCGTCCCGAACAGCGCCGCACTACTAAAGAGAATCGCCGGCATCTTATGCGGATGTGCATTCAGGAACAGCTCCTTCATACACGGATAATACTCCGCCATCTCCATTAACTCCTCCGCCCACTTATCCAGCGGCAGCATGGCGTAGATGTCAACCTCTCCCGACCTACCCAACTTCCCAAGGGCCTTGCGAAGTCTGTCCGGCATCCTCTCGGTGTAGCGCCAGCCCATGACAGAACTGACTGTTCCGGCCACATCCTCACCTTCTGCTGCAAGGTCTTTCACCCAAGGCAAAGACATCACCACCTCAGTAATCTTCTTCGGGTTCTTACCGTTCAGATAACGCAAGTGGCTTGCCAACTCTGTCAGCGTGTTATGGCGGTTCTTATCCAGATTCACACCTTCCAACCAAGCCTCGATGATCTTCACATACGTCACGCCGTTGTAGGTCATCACCGCCTCGGCATCAGGACTTTCGCCACCAGTATTATGACTGCCCTGACCGGTATGGCCAGCAGCCACAGCACTGCCAGCAGGACGTATAGTGGGCTGAGAATGACCGCTTCGATATTCGCCATTGTATTTCTTACCAAATTCTTCGTTTTCATACGTAAACAGTTTTTCTTCGTCAATGAAAATCACATCCTCACTTGTAGTAAGGAACGCACCCCTTGAGGCATCCTTACAGGCTTCATCAGGATTCAGCCCCAGCTTCTGCGAGAACACGATCTGGTTGTCTATCAGGTTGCCGACAGACGGATCTGCCATAAAGACCACCTTCAATCCATGCCCAGACGGTGTCACAAACACAAAGAGCACCCGCGCCTTATCCTCGTCGCCCAACCTGGCAAAAGCCTCAGCCCAGACCTTGCGAACATCACCCTCCACATGGTCAAAGTCGATGACGCACAATCCGTTCAGCCTACAGTACTTCTGATTCCTCCAGCAGCCCCGCCTGGTGGTCTTCTCGTCAGTCTGCTTGTTCTCGAACTCCTTGTCCGACTCGTCATACGTGGCAATGAATATCACAAACGGCAGACCCTTCTTCTTGTTGTCGTAGGCGCTTTTATCACCCCGGGCCAGCGCCTCGCGGGCCTCCTTCACTTTTCTGGAAGTTTCAGGCGCCGTGATAAGCGCCCGAAACTGTTCCTTGGTAATTACTTCAGTTGGCAGACCGAAGCTTCGTTGATAACAAAACATTTGTCAATCTCGCTTGTTAGACTGTACAGCTCTCTCCTTACTTCCAACAATCCTTTGACATCGAACGTCAGGTAAGCCATTACCTTCCGTTCATCCTTAACAAAGCACACCTTCAGGCATTCCTTGTTGATCAGATACTCGCCTTTCGGCAAGGTAGGTTCCTCGATCTGAATGTCCTTCGTCAGCTTCGCCAGCTCCTTCTGGAAGTAGGCAGCCTTGTCGGGCACATCCTCCGGACATTTCAGTTCGATACAAGTCAAGGGGTTCTTGCCTGTTGTGGCGTAACGCTTCGAACGGCCCACCTTCTTGACATCCTTCTGAGAGGGTTCACCCTTTTCCTGTGGTGTCACCTCGATAGAGTCATCGTCAAACACCCTGGTATTCGACTTGAAACTCTTCACGCACTTTTTTCTTTTTAAGTCTTCCATAACTTCTAAATACTCTAATGTCATAACTTTTTTACATAAGAACGTCTTTGTTTTTTCGACATAAGAACAAAAGGACATATTTTTATCACCTATGATTGGCGTAGCCTTATGTCCTTATGTTCTTCTGTCTAAAAAGATCTTCTGTCGAAAAACTACATCATGTTAATCTTGTCGACGTAGATCGTCGTAGCCTGCATGGCCTCGCCGGTCTGCTGGGAGTTCCACTCCCTGACCACCATCGAGCACTGCACCTTGTAGATGTACTGCGGGTCGTACTTCGGACAATTCACTGCCCTCTCGCCCGTAATCTCACCCAAGAAGGTATCGGTACCGTCGGTCAGCTTCAGCACCACCGAGTTAATCACTTTCTGGTCGCCTGTCTTGCGATCCATGTACTGTCGGGTCTGAAGCCCGCTCTGATTCAAAATCCTAACAATCCTTTCCATTTTAATTTTTGTTTTTGACATAAGAACAAAAGAACATAAATATTCTTGCGAAGCCCTTATGTTTCTTATGTTCTTCTGTCTAAATTAAACCTTATCCTTAATTCCATTCCTTATGTCGTTTTCCTTCAAAAATCATCTTGTCGATCATTTCCGCACCCTTGGGAGTCCAGACGAGATAGGTGCGCTCCTTTTGTTTCCCGTCCTTCGAGTAGTAGATGAAGAGCCGGTCCTGAGCCAGGCCGAGACCTTCATATCCGGGAGTCAGCCGGTACTGGCCCCGAGCCCATTTCAGAACCTTCATGTCCGTGAGGAACGAGTTCAGATCCTTCACTTCCATGCCTATCGCCTCGGCAATGTCGGTGGCGGTGATGCAGCCGTCGGCATACTTGTTGAACGAGACGATTTCACGTCCGATGATCCGCTGGGCCTCATGCTTCACATCGTCATCCGTCACCAGAAGCTTCCTGACACATTTCTGTGTGATCCGCTCCTGTTCCAGCTGCTGCCACCGGATCACCAACTTGGCGCGGGCCTCGTCGTTGAACTTCGTGGCGATGTAGAGACATTCCGTTTTCGAGAGAGAGTAACAAGGGCGTTGCTCACCCTTGGAGTCCGTGTAATCAACGAGGGAAAAATTTCCCCCGTTAACCTTCACCCATGCTTGTTCCATCTTTCTGATGGCCTTAAGCACGTCATTGTGAGGCTTGCCGGTAACTTCGGCAATCTCCAGCGATGTCATGCGCCCGGCATCCATCACTGTTAAAGTTTGATTTTGCTTCATCGTAAATCCTTTCTTTATAGTATTAATAATGTATGTGCGTGAGAAAGTATGTCGTTGTATCAGTAAGTCAAAGAACGCGCAAACCGAATGCAAAGCGAAAGCTCGCTTTTGGCTTTGCTGAGTGCAAAGTTAGACATAAAAAAAGGCATCCCAATGCTCTGCAATGGAATGCCAATGGTTTGCCAACGATATGCCAAAATCAGACTGTCGGCAGGTATGCTTTTCCTAGTTCCTCGGCTAATTTCAATGCCACCTCACGGCATTGGAAGAACATCTTTTCGTCGTTCTTGCTGTACTGCACCCTGTCCATCTGCTGCGGATTGTGATCCATGAACGACAGAGTGGTCAACTCACGGATATTACGGTAGTCGCAGGGAAACTCTAACGCCTGTTTGAAGGGAAGCTGCCTGATGCGGTCGCAGAACTTCTGGGCGTCAACGGGGAAGCAGCAGGCCCACCGCAGATACCAGTAGGCACCAGCCCACTTCTGCTTGTTGTCGATCACCTTACCCTTGCCCACGCAGGCTGCCAGTGCCCGGGCTATCTGTTCGTCAGTAAAGCCACCCGCAGCAGGATTGTTCCCCAGATGTACACCACCGTTGATCGTAATCTCCTTGGCGATAAAATTCCCCGGACTGTATACCTTGATACAGAATCCGTCGTCTTCATTCATGTTACTTGTCATCGTCTTTTCCTAGTTGTATGATTCTTGCTATGTTGTTGCCGGGACTGTTCACGTCGACGTCCATCTTGTCAATCTCCGCAGAGCCGATGTTCTTGGCATCGCTGGTGGACTGGCTCGACACGACGAAAAGGGGAGCTCCGGCGCGTTGCTCCTCCAACTTCTCTCTCCTAAGTCTTTGCTGTTCCGTCTCTCGCTGTTCTGCAAGCAGCTCATATACTGCATCGGCAGTCTCTGCCCAGCCTTCCATGACGGAGAAAAACCCGTTCATCTGCCTGAAGGCCGCACAGGCTGCCTCCAAGCCGTCAACATCGATGATGCGCCTGATGATCCTCACCACGTCGTCTTGCGTGATGTTGAGGGTGCTGGTGATGGGGGTGCCGGTAGTCATCGTCTCGGAGATTGAGCGTATTTATAAATAATGTGATTGTTGTGAGGAAAGATGGTGGGGCGAATGGTGCCGCCAAGGGGTTCTGACCTCGATCTCCGATGATGACCGTCTCAGGAATCGCCGCCGAGGGCCTGCCTGTCGACGCCTTTACGCGTCGGATAGCAGCCGAAAGTGTCAGCCCGCAGCTCAAAGCGGTCTTGGGAACTGACACGGAATTGCGCTTTGCAGAGATTCCTGTCATATTGAATACCTTTAATGAGAAATTCAGCTGCAAAGATATAAAAAATCCCTCAGCCGGCAATGAGATTTTCGATGTTTTTTATGCAAAGAATTGTTAAGCAAAACGACTTTTTTTCAGTACTCTCCAATCCTACAAACACTTACATCAAATCCCTTCAAGAGAAACACAAAGGGCGACTCTTCATCTGCAAGCTGTCAGGTGTTCAAATACCTCACGCTCGCTTGACGACTGGTAACCCGCTTATTGCGACAAATTTCGGCCTCCCTCCCCTAACTTTGTCGCTATTTCAAGTGGTTGTCGCAACAGAACAAGAAGAAAAACACAAAAAAAATTGGAAAGAGGTAATTATTCGTCGTATCTTTGCACCAGAGAAAACAAAGTATTAACATTTAAATAATTACAGTTATGACAACAAAGAAGTTTTTGGTAAAGCAGGTGCTCATGAGCTCACTTACCGCAGGTATTTTCGCATTCGGTTTCTCATCTTGTTCAGACGACGACTTTGAGAGCCCAGTAAACAACAATGCAGCCGACAACGGTTTTATCGCAGCAGGTAGCAACGACCAGTTGCAGAAGCCCCTCGGTCTGGTCTATACAGACTTCATCAACAGCAACGACGTACAGATCCTGAATGCCGACACCACCATCATCAGCGTGAGCAAGGCCTACGCCGACAAGATGGGCATCACGAACTTCGTGAACCACCCCATGGGTATCTGGCAGAATTTTGAGGAACTGGCTTACCTGCGCCGCGCCACAGCACAGCGTCTTGAGGGCGACAGGTATATCCTGAACGTGGTTCCTTCGGACCTCGTAGAGATTGTACAGGACGGTGAGGTGAACATCAACACAGGCCTCTTCCTGGATCCCAGCAAGGCAGCAACGACACGCTCTGCCAACGGCGGTGGCTTCGGAGCCCAGTATGTTGACAACAGCGGTACGATTCACCCGATGGCCGTTTATCTCCAGCCGGAGAACATGACACGTGGCGGCTCGGAGTACATGGTGTTCTCACCCGAGGACGTGCTCTGTCCCTCTGCTACCCGCAGCAGCAGCATCGAGGATTTCTTCACCCAACTTATCATAGGTGTTGTTGACGGTCAGTCAAAGGGTGACACCGATCTCGGCGTATCGTTCAATACCGGAGCCAAGTGCAGTCTGGTGAAGCTCAGCCCCACCCTCAAGAAGGATTTCAAGATCGAGTGTGGCAAGGAGAGTGGCGACACCATCACCATCGGTGTCAACTGCGGAACGGACTTCGCACTGGGCGCACGCGTCAACCTGAGCGTCTCTCATAACAAGGTGAGCAACTTCGAGACTGCTTTCACTGGCTCCTTCGCCTTCACCCCAAAGGTGACTGTCGGCAGCAGCAAGAAACTGGAAGTTCCCGAGGACAAGGCTACCTTCGAACTCGCCCCGCTCCCCAAGATCGCATTCACCATCCCCGTCATGGGTGTCCCCGTGCCCATCGTGCTTAACAACCACGTCGATCTGAAGTTCAACGCAGGTGTCGAGGGTAAGATCTACGCAGGCATCCAGTACCAGTTTGAGTCAACCTTCGAGGCAGGTGTGAAGTACGACGGCAAATGGCACCCCATCGCCAACGGTGAGATCACGAAGAGCAAGGTGAAGTTCATCACCCCACGTGCCGACATTCACGCTGAGGCTGGCGTAGGACTGTTCTTCTGCACTGACGCACTGATCGGCGGCGTGGCTGGCCCAACAGCAAGCATCGGTCCGAAACTCGGCGGCGAGATGGACATGTCGTTCGCACCGTTCGATGAGATCCCCTTCAAGTTCGACGCAGCCATCAAGATCGGTTTCGGTGGCGAGGTGGGTGGCAAACTCTCCATCATGGGATACGACCTTGGCAAATATACCTGCCCCATCACCATCGGCCCGGAATTCACACTGTGGGAGTACTCAAGTTGGAAGAAGGACAACGACGAGAGCGAGAACTCATTCTACTTCAACGACATGACCAAGAAGGCCAATGCAGAGGCTGCCGCCGCCAAGGCTGAGAAGGCTGCAAAGGAAGCCGAGGAGAAAATCCGCAAGGCCAACGAGCCCGAAAACAAGAAGCAGTTCTGGTACTTCAAGGAGTATATCCGTCGTGACAGTGAAATACAGAATCAGTTATACCAACTGAACTTCCGCCTCAGGAATGATCGTGGCTTGGCAAACAGAATCTATGATACGGCTCTCAATGATACTTACGAATACGCAGTATCCACCTATACCATCATCAAGCCGGAGCACTTCGAGAAAATGAAGACCTATCTATACAATCATATCTACGAAGAAAGTAAAAAAGCAGGTCTCTGATGTAGAACTACCACATCTCCCAACAAAAAACCGGAAGCCACCGCTTCCGGCTTTTCAATAGTCGCTGGGACAGATACTGTTTTAAGATCACGGGGTCGGTTCTTGTGATAATTTTACAAGGTAATATATTTGTAGAATTGAGGACAAATTTGTATCTTTGCCGTCGAAGACTAATGGGCTCTGTCAGATAGGCATGACGAGCAAGGTCTGAGGCTTCCGCCGCTCTCAATATTTTACGCGTATTGTCTGATGAGCAACCATCTAATATATTGGACTACCCTTGGAGCAGTTGGAAGGAATATGCATTTGACAGCAATTCGAATACATTCTGTTCTACCCGAGCTGTTTTCTCACGCATCTCAAAGGAAGATTTGAGAGAGCTGGTTTACACTCCCGTAGAGGGAAGCGAAAAGATACTTGATATTGACACAGACTGTAGCAAGCCAGTCAGTGACAGTGAAATAAAATCATTTCTTGTTGATAGTCAAGGAATTGTTAATCCTCTTATGGTTCAAAGTCTTGAGAAATCAAGACGCAATGAAGTGCTTAGGACTATGCTCTCTTTGGGGGCAGGAATCCGACAACTGTCAAGACTAACTGGTGTTTCGTTTGGAGTAATTCAAAAGTTGGCAAAATGATCAGAAGAACCGACCCCATGATCTATACGTCGGTGTCCTCGACGGTGTCGTGCAGGGCTGCGGCGGCCAGCAGTTCCTGGTCGGGTGTCATCGTGGCCACGATTTCAACAGCCTCCATCGGATGGACGATATAGGGGAAACCCTTGCCACGACGCTCAGTCCCGGCATGGACGCGGACAGCGAACACGATGGCGCGGTCCAGCAATGTAGTGTCTAACGGTTTGTTCGCCATAATCTATTTCGAATAATATTAGTTTCATATTTTAATAGCCATACACCAATCCGTACTTCTCATGAAGCTGTCGAAGACTACCGTCAGCCTTCATTTGGGAGATGACGGCGTTGACAAGGGTGAGGAGATCGTCCTGCCCCTTACGCATCAGCACACCAATCTCTCCGTGGGTGAAAGGTTTGTTTAAGAGGGGTGCAGCGAGGCGTGGGTCATTCTGTACATACCACGGAGCCTCAGTAATTTCGGTAATCATCACATCGGCATGACCCTCGGCCACCTGATTGGGGATTTCCTCATTCTTCTGATAGACGATGATGGTGGCATGGGTCAGGTTCTCGTTGGCGAATTTCTCGTTTAACCCACCAGGGTTCACCATCACGCGAACTTCTGGCTTGTCGATGTCGGCCAGCGACTGGTAGCGGTCAGCATCAGCGGCACGGCAAAGGATGGTCTTGCCATTGGCCAGATAACCGTCACTCATCAGCATCGTCTCCTTTCGTGTGTCGGTAATGGTAATGCCACCGATGGCGAGGTCAAAGGTCTGTGGTTCAGTCTGAACGTCAGCAGTCAGCGTAGGCCACGAGGTTTGTACATATTCGATGCCTACACCGATGCGCTCGGCTATCTTCTCTGCCATTTCAATGCCGAAGCCCCAGTAGTTGCCGTTGGCCTCGCGGTACGAGAGAGGGCGATAGTCGCCCGTGGTGCCCACCAGCAACTTGCCTCGCTCCTGGATGCGTTGTATGGTGGAATAATTCTCCGACGGGTTATCGTCGTTCGCCGTACAAGATGCAAACGCCGCCGTGCCGCAGATAATCAAGATGGCGGCGAGCCCCCATAGCTTAATTTGTCTCATTGTTGAATTTTTAGTTACCTTTATTCTATTGTATCCTTCTAAACAATTCAAGCAGTACCTGCCAGATGTCGACGATGGTTTTCAGTTCCACCCGTTCGCTTGTGGAGTGAGGCTCCACGATACGAGGACCGATGCTGGCGATCTGGATGCCAGGATAGTGCTGAACGAAGAATCCAGCTTCAAGCACAAAGTGCATGGCTACCATTCGGGGACGCCAACCAAGCACATCCTGGAACGTATCGCTGACCAGCCTGAGGAAGGGCGACTGCTGATTCTCCTGCCATGCTGGAGCCGACATGATAACCTCAGAATCTGCACCAACAGACTTAAATACATGGACAATATCCTTGCTGAGCCTGTCCATATCTGCATCGATGAAACTGCGGGTATGCGTTGATACGAAGATGTGGTCTGTTTCAGTAGATATTCGTCCAACGTTATTCGATGTCTCCACCGTGCCAGGCATGGCCTCACTCATCTTCACCATACCTTGTGGAACCTGATCCAGACCGTCTACAAGCGACGCAATGGCCTCTTTGGTAATCTTTGTATTCCGCCCTCCACACGCCTCAAGGCAGCAAGTGATATTGGGGTCTTGCGGATAGCCTTCACGCTGTTGGCGGTTAATGCTATCTATCTGCTTTTTGAAGGCCTCAGCAGCCGCAGGTGTGGCAAAAATCACGATCTCACCTGTTGAGGCAATCGAGGCATTGGCTTCACCAATCTCAACTTCTGATACTTCGATTTCTTCCTCCTGGCAGACAGCCTTCAGAATAGCTTTGGCAGGAATCGTGGCACTGCAACGTCCCTTGTTGATGTCCACGCCAGAGTGACCGCCCAGTCCGCCTTCAATCTTGATGCGATACCAATGGCCGTTTCCATCCGTAACGGGCACACGCTTGATAGGAATGCGGTGGAACTGCAGACAGGCACCTGCGGCACCCGTTGTGATAGTATCATAATCTTCCGAGTCGAGGTTGATGACCTTGCGACCTTTCAGAAAGTCCTTACTCAGCGCAGCAGCTCCCGACATACCGTCCTCCTCATTAGTGGTGGTCATCACCTCCAATGCCGGATGTACGATACTGTCATCTTCGAGCACTGCTAATGCCATCGATAGTCCTATGCCATTGTCGGCACCCAGCGATGTACCCTTGGCCTTCATCCATCCGTCCTCAACGTATGCTTCAATCGGAGTGTTTATAGGGTCGTTCATCCCCACGCAAACCATATCCATGTGGTTCAGCAGCACAATAGGCTCATGCCCCTCATATCCAGGAGTGGCTGGCTTGCGAATCACCACGCAGTTCTCCTTGTCGCGCTCGTACTCCAGATGAAGCCGTTCAGCAAACTGACAGAGATAATCGGCTATCCTCTCTTCGTGATGAGAAGGACGCGGAATCTGGTTCAACTCCTTGAAAATACTAAAAACTCGTTCTATTCCGTTCATCTTATCATCCAATGTATTGTATGTTTATTATCGTTCAATTTATATCTTTTCTATTTGCTTTTGTTAGCGTTTCGTATCTTCTCCAACATCTGCGCCGCCCATGCTTCAGAGCCGGGCAGTTGATAGCGTCGAGCAGGTCTACAAGCGAGACGTGGCCGTTCTCGTCGGCGAAGTTGAAGGCGGGCATCGTCCAGTAGTCAACGCCGAACTTGCTGGTGACGAGCTTCATGGGGATGGTCTGGTTCACACCCTTGCAGGTCATTTCGGCCTTGATGAGTGCATTCAGCTGCTGCGTGTACTGGTCGATGGTCTGTTGGTCAGCATAGTTGCGGCGGGCTGAAGCGGAGGCGCGTGCCAGTTCCAGTGCCTTCGTCATGTCGCTGATGCTGAGTGTGGTGGTCAGATCGTCGAGCAGCGTGAGCTTGGCACCGAAGTAGATGCCGTGGTTGTTGCCGTCAGAGCCGCTATGGGTGTCTCACGCCATATCGTCACCCATTCGTCCAGTTTGGGGTATCCTGAGGTGACCTTTGATTTTTCTTGTTTCATATCTGGTTATTTATATAATTAGTTTCACGCGGAAGCCTCGCTTGGTGGGCTCTTCTATGATCTGACGGCATTCATTAGAGAGCGCAGTACGCTGCGCATTGTCCAGTGGCGTGGCGCTCATCTTTTCCACCATGAAGTCGAGGGCGGTGACGGCTGTCTGTTCGCTGTGGGTGATACGGACAGTAATGGGGCGGTACTGGGCCATCACATCGTCGAGCATCTTGTCCGTCAGCCGCTCTGCTGTTTCCAGTTTCTCGGCAATGCCGTACTTGTGGCAGAAGGCACCCATGGCGGAGTGCATGCCCAGGAAGTCGAAGTCGGGGCCGCCGATCTCGAACACCTCCTTGCGGATACGCTGTATGAAGGCCTTGGTGGCACTGTGGACGGGATTCTCGAAGATCTGCTCAGGCGAGCCATCCTCATGGATGTAGCCGTCGTACATGAAGAAGATGCGTGTCGAGACGTCGTGGGCGAACTTCATCTCGTGGGTGACGATGAGCATGGTCATGCCCTCCTTGGCCAACTGGCGGATGACGCTGAGCACCTCGCCCACCATCGTCGGATCAAGAGCCGACGTGGGTTCGTCGAAGAGGATGACATCGGGCTTCATGGCCAGGGCGCGGGCGATGGCCACACGCTGTTTCTGCCCGCCGGAGAGACTCGACGGATAGACGTCAGCCTTCTCGGCCAGGCCTACCTTGCGCAGCAGTGCCAGACCCTCCTTGCGTGCCTCTTCCTCCGGCTCATGGCGCAGCTGGCAGGGCGCAAAGATGACGTTCTCCAGCACGGTCTTGTGCTCGAAGAGGTTGAACGACTGGAACACCATGCCCATCTTCTGGCGCAGCATATTCACGGGATAGCCCTTGACGAGGATATCCTCACCATCGACGATGATACTGCCGCTGGTAGGTTGCTCCAGCAGGTTCAGACAGCGCAGGAAGGTACTCTTGCCCGTGCCCGAGGGACCGATGATGGAGATAACCTCGCCACGATGCACTTCAGTATTGATGTCGCGCAAGACGTCAAGAGTGCCGTAGCTTTTCTTCAGGTGGGAGATTTTAAGTGAAGAGTGATGAGTGAAGAGTGAAGAATTTGCTACCGCTGTTTGGGTGCTGCGTTTGTGGCGGATAAAGAGCCATGCACCGCCGCCACCTATTATGATAATAAGGAGAGTAACTGCCCACGGCCAGTAGATCTCGTGATTCTCTGAAGTGGTCTGCTGCGTTGGATTAGTGAGTATGGCAGCCTCGCCCTTTCGCGTCATTAGCACGATGTGCGAATCGATATAGCCGTCGGAGAAGAGCACCTGCTTCTGTCGCTCTTCAGTGATGCTGATAGCTCCCATGGCCATGTCGGCCTTACCTGTCTGCACAGCAGGTATCTGCGCGGCGAAGTCCATAATGAGATACTCCAGTTGCCAGTTACGACGGTTGGCCCATTCCGTCAGCAGTTCCGGCTCCAGTCCCGAAGGTTTGCCTGTATTGATGAAATTGAACGGCGGCATGGCCGGATAGGTTGCCACGCGCAAGGTGCGTCCCGTGCCACGTTGTTGGGGGATGGCCATGGCCGAGGGGTCGTCGGCATTGCTCCAGCGATCCAGAATCTGCTGGTAGGTGCCGTCACTGCGGATTTCGGCCAGGAAACGGTTGAAGTCTGTTGCCAGTTCGGTATTGTCCAGTCGGTAACAGGCTCCTATCGGAATCGGCGTAAGTCCTGCGCCCACGGAATCCACCTTTTCAAGCAGTTCCTTATTGAACATCAGCGTCAGACTTTCACCGCCTGCCGCATCTACCTTGCCGTTCTCCAAGGCTGCCAGCAGATCGGTCTGACTGGTCATACGCAGTATGTTGGCATCGGGCGCCATATCGGTGACGGCAATGTCCTGTATGCTGCCGATAATCACAGCCACATTCTTGCCATTAAGCGCCTGGAATGCAGGTGGAACGTGGTAGTCAGGGGGACAGGCACCTGGGGCAGAGCCCAGTGAGCCTGTCCCCCTGACTGCCAGTTCCCAGCCGTCAATCAGCGTGGGCACATAGCACACCGTTCCCCCTATCAGGAGCACCAGAGCCACAGCGATGGCCTTCGTGCGCTGACGCTGAACGAGACTCTGGAGCAGCAGCCCGATGAGCCATGCCATGAGGAAATAGATGATGGCCGTCACTATGAGCGGGAAGAAGGCGTCGAACGTACGCGAGCGTATCAGGTCGGAGGCGCGCGTCATGTCGGCCACAGCGATGTAGCCCACGATGCTCGTACCCTTCAGCAGACTCACCACCTCGCCCTGATAGACGGGCATCACCGCCTTAATGACCTGTGGCAGCACAATCTTGAAGAACGTCTGTCGCGGTGTAAAGCCCAAAGCCAGTCCTGCTTCGGTCTGGCCGCGGTCAATGCCCTGGATGGTGGTGCGCAGCATCTCACTGATGTAGGCCGCCGTGTTCATGGCGAAAGTGACGATGGCCACCACGATGCCCGTAGCATCCAGCGGCGCCATCACCACATAGTACATCAGCATGAGCAGCACCAGTACAGGTGTGCCGCGCATCAGTTCGATATACACCTTGGCCACCTGTTGCAGCCAACGGCGCTGGCTCATGCGCATCCAACAAACGAGTCCGCCCAGCAGCGTACCCAACAGGGCGGCGCAGAGTGTAATGAGCAGCGTCACCTGCAGACCGTCGAGAATCATCCTATAGCGATCCTCCGCTATCAGATTGTTGTAAAAACTCTCCGTTATGGAACCTATCAGTGCTATCATCTTACTCTTGGCTTTACTAATAATATTGTTTCATCAGTTTACGTACATAGTTGCCGAAGAAAAGCTTCTCGACAAAGTTGGGCTTTTGGAAGGCGGTGCGGAGGACGACATCGAGGGCGGCGAAGCGGCCGGCCAGGTGCTCATACGGGCGTTGTTCACCTTGAGGATTTCGCCGGGGGCGGCGGGGTTGACGTAGGTCTTCCCGTTGCCGCCTTCGCCTATCTGCTTGTAGTCGTCCAGATTAATGGTTTCGCAAGTATTCATCTTCTCTCTGAGTTAGCTTACTCCAGCGGAATCTCCGGATGCTGCACGGCGAGCGGCAGATCCTTCTGCGAGAGGTAGAACATGTAGAGGATGACGGGCTTTGTGCCTCGGTTCTCGCCGTGGTGGATGGTGTTCACCATCTCGACAACCGCCTCGCCCTCATGCACGGTCTTCTCCTTGCCGTCTTGGCCGATGATGGTCAGTTCGCCCTGCACCAGTATGCCGTAGTTCATCACGGGGTGGTGGTGCCAGCCCAGCTTCTGTCCAGCGGGGAACACGTACTTCATGGCCACCAGCTCCGGGCGGCCCTGGAAATAGTCGGGCAACTCTACCCCATCCCAGCTCTGGCTGGTACGAATCAGTTCTTCACTCGTCACTTGCTGTACGGGATTGTCTTCATTAGCTTTTTCCTTACAGCCTGTCATAAAGGCCGTTACGCCGCAAACGAGGGTGGCGGCAAGCACCCATTGTTTTATTTGTTTCATTGTCGTTATAAATTTAAGTTATACTTTAATTAGAGTCGTTTTAACCTGTTAGTTCTACATTCTAACGCTGCAAAGATACAAAATAATCCCTAATATAAAAACAAAAATGCGTTTTTTTTGCCTGTTCATCTATTAATACATCGTGAGGAGTGCGGAGAAAGGTGGCTGCTAACTCAGAGAAAGGTAAATGTTTATACTAATAGCCCCACCACCATCATTGGCAGTGAGGCTAATAATGCTTACTGGTTTATTCAAGAACTCACGGGACAGAAGTGAGTTCTTGTACCTCACAAAGTGTCTGACACTCTGTGAGCAATAGTTATAGAGTCACAAGCTGATGTAAAAGGAGGTTAAAAAACAAAAAGCACTCGGTCATTCGACATAAAATGACTACCTTTGTAGCCAAATCGTGTGAGACATGGAGTGGATAAACAATCTGCTTTTTAATCCATCGGCTATGCAGACCGTAGTGGTACTGTCGCTGATT
>JAEETC010000197.1 GCA_016286585.1 Prevotella sp.
GGGCATCGGCGAGTTTATAGACCGAGTCAAGGAAGGTGAGGATCTCACCGTCATCCTCCAGGAATCGGATTACTGGCTCATCAAGACCTGTCAGTTTCTTGTACGGCTCATAGCGCCCTGGGTTGTGAGTCGAGCGGCAGTCGAACACATAGCCACCACCGTTGCCGCTCTCATCCTCAGGGATGCCCTTGCCGTAAGAGAAACTGAAGACTCTCACCACCAGCGGTCCCTGAGCATCGTACTTTGAGAAGGTGGCAGGTCCATCCTGCGGATGGGCCTTATAGGGGTTCAGTTCCGTTGTCTTATAGCCATCGGCACGACTGGCCACAGCTTCTATCTGCTGGAACTGGGGGAGCTCCGTCAACTGCTTCAGGATCTCCATCAGATGAGGATAGTGGAAATCATTCGAGCTGGCCAGCAACTCGCGGAGATTCTGGATGGCCGGCGGGATGGACTCTATGAAGTGTTTCTTCTGCTCGAAATAGCCACGGAAGCCGTATGCACCCAACACCTGCAACGTACGAAAGAGTACGAACAGCGAAAGGCGACTGACAAAATGGCGCACAGGCGGCACCTCGGTATAGTTCTTCAAAGAATTGTAGTATTCGTGCACCAGATCGCGCCGCAACTTGTGCGGGTACTTGGCCGATGCCTGCCACAGGAACGAAGCAAGGTCATAATAATAAGGTCCCTTGCGTCCACCCTGATAGTCAATGAACCAGGGATTGCCATCCTGATCGAGCATCACGTTACGGGCCTGGAAGTCGCGATAGAGGAACCCCGTCACCGTCGATGATTGCATCTCACCGCCCACCATGTAACTGTCGGTGGTGAGGTCCTTGGCAAACAGACGGAAATCGGCTTCAAGCTTCAGCTCGTGGAAGTCAAGCTCGGTAGCCTTCAGAAAACAATACTTGAAATAGTTCAGGTCGAAGAGCACGCTGTCTACGTCGAACTCCGCCTGGGGATAACAGTTGGAGAAGTCGAGCTCCCTTGCCCCCCTGATCTGTATATTGGGCAGCTCACGGATAGTTCGCCTCAGCAGTTCCTGCTCTTTCAGTGTGTATCGGCCACCTGCCTCACGTCCGCCACGGACAGCATCGAAGAGAGAGAGCGACCCGAGGTCAGTCTGCAGATAGCGCAGCTGGTCGTCGCTGGCAGCCAGGATCTTCGGCACAGGCAGCTTACGACGATTGAAGTGCTCTGTGAGATAGATGAAGGCATGGTCTTCGTCGCGACTGGTGCCGATGACACCCACCACCGTCTTACCGTCGAAGTCCGTCAGTCGGAAATAGGTACGGTTACTGCCGCCACCAGGAATCTGCTGGACGTTGGCAGGCTCTGCACCTTTCCATTGACGATAGAGTTCTAATAGCTTCTGCATACTGACTGCAAAGGTAGTATATTTATATGAAAAATGAGGAATGAGGAATGAGAAATGATGACTACTTTGCGGATAATTAACAATTATTGATTGAATCTATTGCAAGGTGACGGCCATCAGACCAATGACCACATCATTGGAAAGAGTACGCACGGTGAGCGACTTCAGACGTTTCTTCGGATTCAACGGCATGCACAGCATCTGGGCGGCACCGCCGGGAATCTCACGGCCATAGATACCTTGTATATTCAGAGCCTTGCCTAGGTCACGACTGACGATACCATTTCCCAAACAGACACGGTACGGACGGGGCTGCGGAGCCTGGAAGGCCTTGCCGTCAATATAGTAATCCTGTTCGATGGGGCACCAGTTATCAGGGTTTCGCAGAGCGAGAGTGTCTGTCGTATTGTCAGCATAAGTGGCAATGACGATGCCGTTGTCGATGCGGCTCTGCATGTGGTTCGTTGAACCGGCCATCAGCAGGTAGGCCCTTTCTGCCTTGCCTTTCAACGGGACAACGACTGCATCGGGATAGTTGTCCCAGAGGGAGGTGTAGATGATATTGGGACCCTCGGCTGGTGTACGGAAGGGGACACCTGCCATCTCGAAAACACCATCTATGACGAGAGTACGGAAGACGGAGTCGTTGATCTCTGCCGTCTGCTGCGGATGACACCACTCGCCAATGCCCTGCTTGGGAATCTGGAGGGTGGTTGTCTGCGGACGGGGTGAAAGGTATTCATTCTTGAAGATGTTATCAACCTCGGCATTAAAGAACTTACCCATCTTCTGCGGCTTAAACGGCTTTGAGAGATTCGGTTCTTCGAGACCGAGTATCACAGAGGGACGGTTCTTTTGTGATATCAGCGATGTCACAAAAGAACCGTCCCTCTGTGACACCTCAACGATCTGATGTTCCTCACTGGTGCCCTCGATATCGCGATATTCACCATTTCCGAGGTTCTGACGGAGGATGATTTTAAGCGGCTGGCGGAAGTGCTGGGTAATCTCATAGCGGCATCTTCCGTCCTCGCGCCTGTACTTATATTCTATATAGGGAGTCTTGATACTGACACTATCCCACTCTGCCGGAAAACCAGGACGGATGATGCACTTGCCGTCAAGCGCTTGGGGAATGATACCAAAGAGTCCTTGTATCAATGTGCGGCTACTGATACCGATACAATCGCCGAAGTCACGATAACACTCACCACGGGCTGCGTCGTACTGGCTGATCTGTCCGAAGTTGGCAGGTGACTGTCCATAGTACATCTGGTCAAGGATGTTTGCTTTCATCAAACGATAGCCTTCATCAGCGCGTCCTGCCTCAAAATAGGCCAGTGCCGTATGCATGACCTCAGCTGCTGCCACATTGTTAATGCTCCAACTATAAGGGAGCCAATCGGATGTTGCGATAGTGTATAATCCTCCTAAATCGCCCATACGAATCGGAATATGCGGGATGTGCTCATCGACATAACGAGTGGCAAGATAGGCCTGTTCTGGGGTGCAAGCACCACAGTCGATGGGGGTATAGACGCTCCACACGGCAGGATGATCGTGCAAGCGCTTCAGTCCCATAGCATCCTGATACTCAGCCCAGACGCCCTTTTGGGGAATCCACAGCCGTTCATGCATGGCCTTCAGAATAGCCTCAGCCTCTTCGCGATATGGTTGCGGGTCCTCACCGATGATCTCGGCAATCCGTGCTGCGAGTTTGTTACCGCGATAGTTATAGGCAGAGCTATGTGTGACGGCTCCACCACTATAATATAGGGCGTCTGAGGCCCAGATACAGCAATAGGCATCGTAGAGATGGTCACCGTCAGGATCGTAGTTGCGTTTCTCCCAAGCCAAATGCGACTTGATGACAGGCCACATCTTCTTCATATAAGCCGTGTCGGCATCATACTGGAAGTGCCAGAGCAACTCGTCGATATAGTTCAGGTTCATATCGTAGTGATGCATCTGGTCGTTGCGTTCCGGATTGCGGCAGATGTAACCATTCGAATACATCTGCGTGCCCCAACGTTTCTCAGCACGGGCAAGATTAAGTGTGGAATCCTGCGAGGGATGGGGAATCGTGGCAGGCACCTCCGTCACCTGACTCTTGGCATAGGCATCGAAATGACTCACGGCACGGTCGTTCCAACCCAACACATCACCGAGATAACCAGCCCGCCAGCCTGCCAACGGCATGCGCCAACCTATGCAGCCATGCAGCCATGTCTGTCCGTCCCAGTCGCCATCGGCAGCCAACACCAGTGCACCACCAAGAACGTTGATATAAGGATCAGGGGTCTTAAACTGGATGCGTGATGCCAATTGGCGATAATAACTACGAGCCTGTTGAAAAGCAAGTCTACCCGTCTCTGCATCAGTCGGATATAGTTGGTCTAGGTCAACCGTCAGGTAAACAGTAGTTCCTTTCCCAAAAGGCATCTCCACCGTCTGAAGCGGATCACCTGACGCTTCCAGACATCCAGGCATATCTACCCCGATGTCACCATTCCGTTGAAGTTTCGGCTGGGCAATCTGACAGACGACCGCCCGCAAAGAGCCTTCCAGCTGCGGCGAGGCTATACGCCATACAGCGGCTTCACGATCAGGCATTGCCAACACTTCAATCCTGACTACCCCCTCACCCCATCGCTCGTCTTTCAACAAATATTCCCTTCGGCCATTGCTGTACGACGCACGGCAATATGTCGTTTCATCCAATGGATATGCCACACCGTCTTTCTCAAACTCAAAACGGATATTCCGATGATGACCCTTTTTCACCACCGCAAACACAGGACGGTCGGAAGTTTCCAGGCGCCAGTCTGTATGTGACCCGTATAGAGCACGGGTATAGCGGTTCGTACCATTCTCACAGACGAAGCCATGTCCCTTAGGGACATACTGCTGACCATGATCTTGGGCAAAAGTTGGCAGCCAGACTAACAGGGCGATTATCAAGAAGACTCTTCTCATACAAAGCAAAAAGCCGGCTGCCTTTCGGCAACCGGCTTATCATTTTTATATTACATCATGCCACCCATGCCCGGGGCACCGCCCATCGGCATAGCGGGTTCCTTCTCGGGTTTGTCAACGATCAAGCACTCCGTGGTGAGGAACATGCCGGCAATAGAAGCGGCATTCTCCAGAGCCACACGGGCTACCTTGGCGGGATCGATGACACCGGCCTCGCGCAGATCCTCGTAGACATCGGTACGTGCATTGAAACCGAAGTCGCCCTTACCCTCGCGAACCTTCTGAACGACCACAGCACCCTCCTGGCCGCCATTGACGGCAATCTGGCGGAGCGGTTCCTCGATGGCACGGCAGATGATGTTGATACCGGTCTGCTCGTCTGCATTGTCACCCTTCAGGCTGGCCAGAGCCTCCTGGGCACGGATATAGGTGGTACCACCACCAGCCACAACACCTTCCTCGATGGCGGCACGGGTAGCACAAAGGGCATCGTCCACGCGATCCTTCTTCTCCTTCATCTCAACCTCAGAGTTGGCACCAACATAGAGCACTGCGACGCCACCGGCCAACTTAGCCAGACGCTCCTGCAGCTTCTCCTTATCGTATGAAGAGGTAGTGATCTCAATCTCCTTCTTGATCTGGGCAATACGGTCCTGGATGGCCTGCTTGTCACCGGCACCGTTCACGATGGTGGTGTTGTCCTTCGACACCGTCACCTTGTCACAGGTACCCAGCATCTCCAGTGTAGCCTGCTCCAGCTTCAGACCCTTCTCCTCGCTGATCACCACACCACCAGTCAGCGTTGCGATATCCTCGAGCATGGCCTTACGACGGTCGCCGAAGCCAGGAGCCTTCACAGCACAGATCTTCAGACCGCCACGCAGACGGTTCACAACGAGTGTGGTCAGTGCTTCAGAGTCCACATCCTCGGCAATCACGAGCAGAGGACGGCCACTCTCGGCAGCAGGCTGCAGGATGGGCAGGAAGTCCTTAATGTTCGAGATCTTCTTG
>JAEETC010000198.1 GCA_016286585.1 Prevotella sp.
CTTGTTTGCCGATTTGTGCAAAGAGCCGAAGTCGCATACGGCCTGGCTTCAGAGCGTCGGCAATGTTAAAGTCGAGGTCGGCCTCTGCGTGGATGTCAGAGTCGGGTGTGCGAAGGGTCATTCCTGGTAGTTGGATATTGTTGAAGGCAGAGTCGAGTCTGACGAGTCCCTTCAACTCTAAAATCTCCAGACCGCACTTCTCCTTCATGGCCGTGTGGCGAACCATGAGGGATGTGCCCTTAGGGGTATAGCTGATGGAGTCGATGGCGAGACTGATATCACTCAGGGCGAGGTGGTTCAGGTCGAGCCCTTCGGCCCTTGGCATCCATCTGTCGTCATAGGTCAGTCCGCCTGCAGTCCATTCCAATTTCCCTATCTGATAGGTCTCGCGCCCAAGGTCAATGTTGGCCTCTCTGGCTACGGCACTTCCCATCTTGATTCCAACATCGAGCGTGTCGCCTGGCAGGTGCAGGTTGACGGCGGTGTCGTAGATGCTCAGGGAATCGACCTTGATCTTCCATCTGATGTCTGATTCCGTGGTGTCGACGGCTGCTGTATCGCTGAGAGCAATGTCGAGTTGGGCGCCAGAGAGGCGGGCTCCGTTCACTTCGACGGTCTCCTGATTGAGGTTGATACCATCTGATGCCAGCCATAACTGCTCGAATTCACCTTTTACACGGAGGTCGCTGATAAAGCCGTTGGTGTTGATTTTCGCCTGATGCAGCGAGAGTTCGTCGATCACCACACGCTTCTCCAATAGCGGCCACAGCCGGATGTCGGCCACCAGCTTGCGGATGTCGGCGATAGTGTCTCTTACGCCAGGTAGCGAGTCGTTATCATGTAATATGCGGAAATCGTCTATTCCCAAGTCGAAGGGCCACTCCAGGTTCACATGACCTACGGAGATCTCCATGCCTGTCTTGTCCGAAGCGATGGCCGTCACTTTCTGTACCGCCCAGTTCTGTACTGGCGGCAAGTAGAGCAGCGCGGCGAGTATGATGAAAAGCAGAATGGGTGTCAGCACCGCAATCCCTATCCACTTGAGTATTTTCTTCATGCGTTCAGCCAAAGACGGTGCAAAAGTACAACCTTTTTTCGAGAAAAAACAGAAGTTTACATTATTTTTACCTTTACATAGGGTACGCAATGACGTATTTCCACTGGGATGGTCTCCACTTCAAGGCTGTCGCGACTCACTCTCAGGCGCACCATGCAGGCCTCGCTGTTCAAGGGTTTCGGCTGGTCGAAGATGAAGTTGCCAATGCTATAGTAGATGGCATGCCCGCCATAATGCTCGACGGTCTGGAGGGTATGGGTGTGGTGACACACGAGCACGTCGGCTCCAGCGAGGATAAGCATGTGGGCATCATGACGCTGACGGGGTACGGGCTCCTGTTTGTGTTCCTGTCCCCAGTGTAGGCTCACGATGATGACGGCTGTGGAATCTTGCTGCCTGAGACGATAGACGTGCGAGAGCAGCGAGTCCATCGGCTCTTGGCTGACGCAGGGCTTGTCCGTCAGGTAGGCATAGTTCTCCAGCGCGAGGCGCAAGGAGGGCACGAGCCACACTTTGCGGGGGTGCTCGGCCAGAAGTACGGGTTGGGCGGCCTCCTGCATGTTCTCGCCGGCACCGATAGGAACCATTCCTGCGGCAAGTATGTTGCTCCTGGTGTCGATGAGTCCCTCGCGTCCTTGGTCGATGGAGTGGTTGTTGGCGAGGTTCAGGTGAGTGATGCCGTGCTGGCGGAGGGTGTCGAGCCACTCGGGTTCTCCCCTGAAGATAAAACGCTTGAAGACGGGCGACTTTATCTTGGTGGCAGGACATTCGAGATTGCCCACAACGACTTGTGCAGACTTGAACACGGAATCGACCCCATCCGAGAACAGATGGCCGACTCCGTGTTGGTCTATCACTTTACGAACCCCGCGGTCGAGAAGGATGTCGCCTGTGAGAACGACGATGGTTTCTTCGTGGAGTGTGTCCTCACTCCTCACTCCTCGAACCAGCAGAGCCAGACTAACAGCCAGAGCTATAGAAGAACTCCTCATTCGCCTCAGGCAATTTGTTCAGCGGCACGAACAGCGGCTTCATCCACTCGGGCACACCCTTGCGCGCATTCTTCTCCAGTTGCTGCTGCCATTCCTCGTCGGTGAGGCGCGGCTCGTCGATGGGCTGGATGAACTCACGATAGCTGAGCACGGCACCGCGGGTCAGCATCAGATAACCGCCAACCTCAACCACGACGTAAATCTCATCGGCATTGCCGACACCCTCAAAAAGGATAGACTTGTTCGGATTGTTGTCGGCATTGGCGGTGTAGACATCGGCCACGAGGGCTACCTTGCGGTCGGCTCCCTGCACGTCTGCCCATCCCATCAGATATTGCTCCTCGCCGCGGACAAGGTCGAGGGAGATGTTCTCGAACGTGGCGCCGATCACCTTTAGCTGGTCGTACTCCTCGTCGGTAGGCTCCTTGCCAGCCAACTCCTTCTCGCTGATTGCCAGCAGGAACTGAACTTCCTCGCGCATACGCTCGGTGACGCTCGACACCTTTTCGGTGAGCATACCCTGAGCCTTCAGCACCTTGGCCGTGTTGTCGAGCAGTTCAATGGCTTTCTTCCAGAAGCCTGTGTTGGGCTCCACATAGCCCTTCACGACGGGCTCGGGTATTTCTTCACCACCACCACACTCGGCGCCCATAGGCTGCTTGGCGTAGAGGATAGCGTCGTGCTTCAGTTCTGCCCACGAGGCGAGCACGGCATTCAGGTCTTTCTTGTCCCACTCGGGTGTCACCATGAAGTAGGGCATATTCTCCTTCCCTTCCTTGTCGGTGAGCACCTTCAGCGTCTGCATCCATTGGGTGCAGGTGGTCTCGCTCCAGTCGATTTCTCCCATGCGCTTCTTCATCTGCTTCATGGCTGCGTCGAAACCTCCCCATTCGGTCTTCTCCTCCATCAGGATCTGTTCGGCGGCAGAGACACCCATAGCGGCGAAGAAGTCGAGGCCTTTGGGCACGGCTCGCTGCGTGGGATCGCTATCGTAGTCCACCATCTCCTGCAGGACTTCGGCGTCTGGCTGGTAGCGCTGGGGCATGATGCAAATCTTGTTGTGGCTGGTCTTCTCGAACTTCGGACGGATGCGCGTCTGCTCGTTGCCGATCTTCTCGAGGGCGAGGGTGATGCGCTGGATGGCCTGGTCGTTATGCAGCAGCTCGTTCATGGGCAGGTTCTCTTTCTTCACTTCGGCGATGACCTGTGGCAGACTGAGGTTGTCAGACTTGCCCATGAGCAGGGTGATGAGAAGGTCGAGTGTCTCGTACTTCTTCATGGCGGCAGCCTCGTACTTCATGGCTGAGGCGATCATCACGGCCTGCAGTACTTCCTCCTTGTTGTCCATACCGAAGGGGGCTGTCTGCAGCCACATCATCCCGCGGAAGTAGCGCTGCAGCTTCTCTGAGCGTGTATAGTGGCCACGAGGACGGAAGAGGCTGAAGGGGAACGCTATCTCGACGTAGTCCTCGAAGAATGGACACGGACTGTTGACAGCGTCTGTGGCAAGACCGACGAGTTGGTTGGCTTCCTGATCCTGCAGGGGACTGCCTATGGCCTTGCCCGTGAAGAGAATGTGGGCCACGTCGAAGAACACGGCGTTGTGGTGAGCCAGGCGCTCAACGAGCTCGTCGCCCTCTGACAGGCTCTCCAGGCGGTTCATGGCCTGATACATGTCGAGCGAGAAGCTGGTCATCAGGTCGAGCAGACGGTCGGACTCCAGTTCGCGCAGCAGACAGTCGACATAGAGGTGGTAGAGCTGCAGGTAGAGGTCGGTAGTCACGAAGTTGGGGAACTGGTCGTAGTCGTTCTGCTCATAGATATGGAACAGCTGCTCGTGGTTGGCGGGCACGATGGCGAAGCCGTCCTTGGCCAGATGCTGGCAGAGCAGCGAGTCGAACTCCTTCAGCTGCGTGGGGTTGGATAGGTTCTGCATGTTTACGCGGAACCCTTCTCCTGCAGCGAAGTTCTCCTTCAGCAGCTCGGCCTCGCGGGCCTCCATACGGTCGATGAAGGCTTTCTCCTCGTCAGAGAACTTGATGGCCTCTGTCTCGATGGCAGCGCGATAGTAGTAGTCGCGCCAAGGCTCGTCTTCTCTCATCTTGATGGCATTGAAGTCGGTCGACGAGTCGAATTTCCACATCAGCGAGTCATACCACGTGGTGGTCTCGTAGATGCCTCTGAGGTAGGCGTCCTTGATGGGGAATCCCTTGCGGGCAGCAGGGGCATTGCGCAGCAGGCTGATGTCGCTCAGGGGGAGGGCCGACACGTCCATATCGTAGTCGATACTGTCAAGAAGGCTCTCGACATTGATGTGGGACACGGGCACGCTGACGGCGCTCTGTTTCTGGCTGCAGGCCGCGACGAGTGCGACTAAGCAGACGATAAGGATAAATCTTGTCTTCATTGGCTTAAATATTTAATATCTTCTTCAATCTTCAATTTTAACTTCGTTGACTTTTGTCACGACTCGGCCTAATTGATGCGAGCATCATTCGGCTCTCGCTGCTCCAAAAGTTCAATTATCAATTATCAATTATAAATTTTTTAGCGCTGTTTCCTTGTCCACCCCTTTTATAACGAAGCGCTCGAACTTCATGCCGAAGCCACTCCATTTGTAATCAGAGACCACGTAGAGCGAATCGGTGGTCGACTCCAGAGCTCTTATCCTGCCGAGACTGTCGCCCTCAGCCGGAGCCACATAGCGGAAATCCTCAAGGATGCCTCCCAGTTTGGAGCCCAACCACATCGGACGCACTTTCTTGCAGGCCTCGCCCTTTGGGTTCGTACCGTCTATCTGCTTGAAGATGAACAGCCGCTTGCCCATGGGATAGAATCGTGTCTTCTTGATGACTCCCACCATCGCGTCCTCTCTGCCGTCGCCATCGATGTCGCCCGTCTGGAACTGATAGACAGGGTGTGCCAGCCGCCACTCATTGGCCTTGCTGCTGACGCCGTTGGCCTTGCCGTCATTCGCTCTGAGCCAGTAGAGGCTGTCATTCTCCTGCCTAAGCTCAAACGCCTGACTTCTGCCCTTGATAGAGAAAAGGCAGAGCGTCACGAGGCTGATGGTTAAAGTCCTGATCATTATTACTGATGATTTCGACTGCAAATTTAAGCAATTTTTCTGAATCGTGCATCTTTTCTCGCAGAAACTTCAAAAAATCTCACAATAGGGACTGTCCTAGGGTGTTAAGTTAACTTGTATTTTTTAGCTCACTTTTTTGAGCACATTCATTCTTTTAATGGAGGGGTTAGGCAACAGGTTGTCAGCCCTCCATTTCTTGATGTCTTCCATCTTCGTCTTT
>JAEETC010000199.1 GCA_016286585.1 Prevotella sp.
CCATCAGTGTGATGATGCCGCAGACTGCGGTAACACCTATGGGGCGCCCCATCAGCCAAAGACCGATCAACGCTCCAGGCAGTAGCAGGAAGATGGCGGCTATGCTGACGAACGTGAGTTTGTAGGTCTTGAAGTTAAACAGCAGAAAGAAGAAAATAATGATGACAGCCACAAGGAGTCCCTGGCCTAAAGGTGCTTGCGTCTCGGCATCGTTCTCAGGTTCACCGCCCACCTCGAAGCGTACGCCCTGAGGCAGGCTGACCTTCTCCTGTATCATCTTCGTAAAACCACTCTGCAGGGCGTTGGTATAGACACCGCGCTTGGCCTCAACATTGACCGTGATGCAGCGTACGCCGTTGCGATGCACAATATTGGTCTCTCCCCAGGCTGGCTGTGCGTCGGCTATCTGGCGCAGGGGCACACTGTTGATGCCTGCCGACATGTAGAGGTTGCCAACGCCGTCGCAGTCGAGGTCTTCGTTATGCTTGTCTTTTAAGATGACAGGCACTTCGTAGTAGCCCATCCCCGAGCCATGCTCGCCTACCTGTAGCCCTTCCCATACCTGTCCCACTTGCACTTCGCCCGTGTTGAGCATCAGTTCCAGTTCTGTCAGCGTGCGGTTCATGCCTAACTGGGCTGTGGCCACAGGGTCCAGTTCAACCTCCACGTAAGGACGGCGTTCCTCGCAGTCGGTACGTACGTTCATCACGTCAGGATTCTGGCGCATGAGCGCCATCACGTCGTCGGCCACCCGGTGCAGCGAGTCGAGGTTCTCACCATAGAAGCGGAACTCGAAAGGCGTGAAGTTCTGGTAGTCGAGTTGCTTGAACTTGACGAAGGCATTAGGGAAGCGGTCGCTCATGGGTTCAAACTTGTCGAGCACCTCTTCTGTAGCCTTGGCCGATGTGGTGTTGACGATGAACTGCGCATAGTTACGGCCACCAGCCTTGGGGGCGTAGGCAGCGTGGAAGCGGGGCGACGAACAACCAATGAACGACGTGACGCTCACGACGCGCTCGTCCCTTCTCAGCTCCTTATACACAGAGTCGGCAATAGCTCGTGTCTCAGCCAACCCCTTGCCTTGCGGCAGCGTTATCTCTACGGCAAACTGGTTACGGTCGGCTGTAGGCATCATGCGGATTTGCAGTTGCGGGCCTATCAGCAGTAGGCAGATGACAACGGTGGCGATACCCCCGCAAATGGTAATCCAGGGATGGCGGAATGTCCAGCCGAGAATGCGCTCGTAGCCCTGCTGCACATAGTCGGTGATGCTCTTCTTCGTCTCATTGCCATTATTCTTCTCTTTCGGTTTAATCAGCCACACCTCCATGATAGGGATATACACGACGGCCAGAACGAGCGACACCAGCAGGTTGATGGTCATCGTCCACGGCAACCAGTAGAGCATATCCTGGGTCATGCCTGTCATCACTGCCACCATGGGGAAGAAGATGGCGCAGATGCAGACTGTAGCCAGTGCCATGGGCATGAAATAATGCATCGACGAATGTGCGGCGGCATGCCATCGACTCATGCCCTTGCCCAGATATTCCAGATAGCCGTCGAGCACGACGATGGCATTATCCACCACCATACCCATCACAATGATAAGGGCGGCCAGTGTCACTGTGTTCAGCGGAATGCCGATAAAGTACATCAACGCCACAGAAATAAAGGTATTGAGCGGCACCATCGTACCTGCCACCACCGCCGTACGCCAGGGGAAGAGGATGAGCATGACGATGAAGATGATGACCATCGACTCGATGAGGTTAATGAGAAAATCGGTCACAGACTTGCTGACCACCTGGCACTGGTCGGTGATGCGTTGCATGGTGACATCATCTGGAAGGCGGGTGGCGACGTATTCGTCCATCACCTTCTGCACGTCCTTGCCGTACTGCACGATGTTGTTGCCTTCCATCATCTCCAAGGAGAGAATGACGCAAGGGTGGCCGTTGTACTCGATGTAACTCTCAGACACATCGTATTCTCGTTTCACCTCGGCCACGTCCCTGACGCGCACCGTGTGGTTGCTCTGGTCGGTGAAGATGATGGTATTCTCAATCTCCTCCTCGTTGTTCACCGTGTTCTTCACGTGGATGGGTACGTCTTTCTGCCATCCCGTGATGCTGCCCGACATGGTGGTCATGCCGGCGGCGTTCAAGGCCTGCATCAACTGCATCTGTCCGATGCCGTAGGCAGCCAGCCGCTCACGGTCAATGTAAATGGTCAGTTGTTCTTTGGTCTCGCCATAGAGATTCACATTGTCCACCGACTCGATGCGGCGCAGCTCGTCGGCCAGGTCGTCGGCATATTTCTTCAGTTCGCGGTAAGAGCGGTGTTCGCTCTCGATGGCTAACAGAATGGCCGATGTGGAGCCGAAGTCATCGTTCACGGCGATGGCCACGACACCTTGCGGCAACTGCTGCTTGAACGAGTTCAGGCCGTGGCGGATCTTCGACCACACCTCGTCCTTGTTGTTCACATTGTCCTGAAGTTCCACCATCATCATGCACATTCCGTCACTGCTTGTCGAGGTGGTCTTCTTGCGCTTTACCTCATCGTATGTGAAAAGGTAACGTTCCAGCGGGCGGGCCACCTGCGCCTCCACCTCCTCGGCAGTGGCTCCAGGATAGACAGCCACCACCACGCCCTGACGGATGGTAAAGTCGGGGAACTCTGCCTTCGCCATCTTGTCAAGCCCGACGAATCCCATCACGAACATCACCCCTACGAGCAGGAACGTGATGCGGTAGTTGTGCATCAGCCACGCTACCCAGTTCTCATTTTCTTTCTTCTTTGCCATAGCTTCTTCACTTAACCTCTGTTCCTTCACTCAGTTTCTGGTAGCCCTCGGTTACAACTTGTTCGCCTTCAGCGAGTCCTTGCTCAATGGCGATGCGATTGCCGTAGGCACGACCCGTAGTCACAATATTACGATGTGCCTTGCCGTTTTTCACAGTCCATACAAATTGCTCGCCTTTAGCATTCTTCTGTACAGAGGTGATGGGAACCGACATCAGGGAGCCGGCTGTTCCCTCAACCCGTACTTGGCAGACCATACCTGGCAACAGGCTGTGGTCTGCATTCTGCAGATGTATCTTGATGTCATAGGTATGCGTCGCTCCGTCAGCCTCCACGCCTTTGGTGATGATACCGCCCTGAAAGGTGCGCCCGCCCAATGCCTCCACGCTGATAACGGTCGGTGTCTTGGGCGTGAAGTCGGCAATCTCCTTTTCGGGCACACTCACCACAACACGCACCTTATTAATATTAAGAACAGAAGCCACTGGCAGAGCGGGCAGCACCGTCTCACCAGCCTCCTTCACTCCCTTGCCAACGATACCGCTGACAGGGGTGCGAACGCTGCAGTCGGTCAGATTCTTCTTTGCTAGGTCGAGTGTTGCCTGTGCCTGTTCCACCGCACTCTGTGTCTCCACCCATTTGATTTCAGGCAGCGACCCGTTGTCGTGCAATTGCTTCATACGCACCAATGCATCGTTAGCCTGCTTCATCTGCGCCTCAGCGGCTGCAAGCATATTTTGGGCCTGCGTTTTGTCCAATTCCGCAATAAGTTGTCCGGCACGTACCGCCTGACCCTCTTCGACATATACCCGTGTCAGTGTGCCTGACGCGGAGAAACTGATACTCGTGGTCGATTCTTCCTCAACTACGCCTACATAAGTGCGCCCTTGAATGTCGCTGCCGGTCTTTACCGTTTCAGTCTCCACGGCTACCGGTTCAGCCTTGCGTTCCGTTTTGTTCCCGCCGCATGCCATGAGACTCATGACCGCAACTGCAATCAGAAATGTTTTTGTCTTGTTCATACCCTTTTCTCTTGTTGTTTTCAATTCGCGTGCAAATTTCAGCAAAAAAAGACATCTATCCGCGTCCTATTCTTCCTGCAAAATGTTCCACCATTGAGAAATATAACGGTTGGAACATTCATTTAGAAGTATAGAACACATGTATATGGGAAAATATGACTACTTTTGCAGCGGAAAGCGAAAGTTAAGCCAAATATGAAACATTTAGAGTTGAAAGCAAAGCAGGAATATCTTGCCTTCAATGAGCAAGACCTTATTATCATTGATAAAGTACAAGATTTGCCTGAGAACAGCACATACTACACAGAGCATGTGCTGGTAATCATTTGTACGGCTGGGAAGATGCAAGTCGAATATGACGGTAAGTGCATAACAATCCAAGAGGGCGATTTGTTCCTCAGTGTTCCTGGCAGTGTTTTGTCCGACTATATGGTCTCTCCCAAATTCGACTGCAAACTACTGGCCATCAGACCGTCAGAATTGATGTCTTCGCGAGAAACGCACACTCAAGTCATTAACAGCATGCTATACGTCAAAACGAATCCCGTGGTTCGCCTCACAGAATCTGATTCCCAAGATGTCTTTGCATACTACAGCCTGATATGCAGTCGTATCCGGCAGACTGCCGGGCGTTATCAGAATGGTGAGATGCGCTCGCTTATTAATGCTTTCCTACTAAAGGTAATTGGCATCATAGACAATGAGATGAATGTGCCCGAAACTGAAGCTAGCGTTCGTGGCGACCAACTGGTGGAGAAGTTCGTCTGGATGGTCAACGAAGACTGCGGGCGCAATCGTCTCGTTGAATACTATGCCGACCGCCTGAATATCACACCTAAATATCTTTCTACCATTGTTCGTAGTTCACTTAACCGCACCCCCACGGATGTCATCAAAGTAGTGACGATGAAAGAGATAGAACGTCGATTACGATATACAGGCGACAGTATCAAACAGATTTCCCAAGCCATGAACTTCCCTAACACCTCTTTTTTTGGCAAGTATTTCAAGCAACACTCTGGCGTGACCCCAAACAGCTATCGCAAGAAGTACCACAAGTAGATATGCCTGAACTAAGGCCAGCAAATACGTTTCATCCCCAACTCCCACTTTATTTGTTTACCAGTACATCTTATAGCTCATTGATTTTCGCCTTTACGTTACTAAATAATACAGGGAAAATCTTTTGTTTTTCAGATTTTTGTTGTACCTTTGCGTCCGATGGCGAGTCACAAAAACGGCTGGTGGCTCATCATCGGGTGTTCTTTTAGGCAATTCATAGCAGAACAACGAATTGAGAACGGTCTCTTATCCGTAACCCAGAAAATCCTCAATCCCACAAACTGCCTTTATACAAAGGAATCCTGCGATTTCTTACAAAGTTACGAAAAATCAATGAATAAGTGCTACCTTTGTAGCCAATTATTACGATACTTTAAGAAGAATGATAGAAATTGGTCTTAAACATACAAGTGAATTGACGGTTACTGATACCGTTACCGCTA
>JAEETC010000200.1 GCA_016286585.1 Prevotella sp.
TGTTCTTTTGTTATTCTGTCTGAATTATTTTATGTTCTTATGTTCTTCTGTCTAAAAAATTTTGTATCTTTGCCCAAAATTACCAAAACATCGACCCTTATGAAGGAACAGTATTTTGCAGACAAGAACCGTTACGACAACGGTATGGAGTACGAGCGCTGCGGGCGCTCAGGTGTCTTACTGCCTAAGGTGAGCCTCGGCTTCTGGCATAATTTCGGCAGCGTCGACCCCTATGAGCGCAGCCGTGAGATCACCCACTATGCTTTCGACCACGGCATCACCCACTTCGACCTTGCCAACAACTACGGACCCGTCTACGGCTCTGCCGAGGAGACGATGGGACGCCTGATGGACGAGGACTTCCGCCCCTATCGCGACGAACTCTTCATCTCGACGAAGGCAGGCTACGACATGTGGCCCGGGCCCTACGGCAACTGGGGATCACGCAAGTACCTCATGGCATCGCTCGACCAAAGCCTGCGCCGTATGAAGCTCGATTATGTCGACCTCTTCTACAGCCACCGTTACGACCCCGAGACGCCTCTGGAGGAGACTCTGCAGGCCCTCGTCGACATTGTGCGACAAGGCAAGGCCCTCTACGTCGGCATCTCCAACTGGCCCCTCGAACCCCTGAAATTCGGCTACGAGTACCTGAAGGCCCACGATGTAACCCTGCTCATCTACCAGGGACGCCTGAACATGCTCGATCGTAAGCCGCAAGAGCAGGGCATCCTCGACTTCTGCGCAGACAATGGCGTTGGCTTCATCGCCTTCTCACCCCTCGCACAGGGACTGCTTACCGATCGCTATCTGAACGGTATTCCAGAGGACAGCCGCATGTCGAAAGGCAAATTCCTAAAGGAATCGATGCTCACACCCGAACTGCTCGCACAACTGCGCCAATACAACGATGACGCCAAGAGTCGTGGCGAGACCCTCGCAGAGATGGCCCTCTCCTGGATTCTCCAGCAGCGAGGCGTCACCTCCGTCCTCATAGGCGCCAGCTCTACCGCGCAACTCGAGAAGAATCTAAAATGTTGTAAAGCCGGGCGACCATAGCACCACTGATATTGTGCCATACACTGAAAATGGCGCCAGGAATGGTGGCCATGGGATAGGCGGCAAAGTGTATGGTTGCCAGACTGCTAGCCAAGCCTGAATTCTGCATACCCACCTCGATGGATATGGCTCTCTTCTTGGGGTCGGATAAACCAAGCAGCCGTCCGATCAGATAACCAAGACTTAAACCGCAGATATTGTGAAGCATGATCACAATGACGATGATCAGACCGCCAGCCATCAGCTTATTGGCATTGGCACCAATGACGATAGCCACGATGAAGGTGATGGCGAGTGTTGAGACGGCGGGCAAGTAGGCTGTGGCCTTCTCCGTGAACTTTGGCCAAAGTCCTTTGATGATTAATCCTGCGACGATGGGCAGGATGACCACCCAAAGGATACTCAACAGCATGCCTGCCACATCTACATCGACGCTCTTTCCCGCCAAGGTCCATGTCAGCAAAGGCGTCAGCAGCGGAGCCAGCAAGGTCGAAACACCTGTCATGCCTACCGATAGTGCCAGATCGCCTTTAGCCAGATAGGTTATCACATTCGATGCCGTGCCTCCAGGACAACAGCCGACTAACACCACACCAAGTGCCAAAGCTTCGTCGAGGGCAAAGAGCCTCGCCAGTCCCCACGCCAACAGCGGCATGATGGTAAACTGTGCCAGACAGCCAACGATGACATCCTTCGGACGACTGAACACGATCTTGAAGTCCTTGAGGTTCAGCGTCAGTCCCATGCCAAACATCACAATGCCCAGCAGATAGTTGATAGCCTTCGTTGGTATTTGTTGCATCACGCTTGGTACTGCCAATGCCAGCAAAGCAGCCGCCAGCACCAGCACACCCATATAATCCGAGATATAATGACAGAGTTTCTTCATGCGTGCAAAGATAATGCTTTTCTGCGAATCAACCAAATAGTTTAGTAAGTTTAGTTATTTAGGAGTTTAGGATTGCCGATCGTTGGGAAGCGGACAGCCAATCGTAGCCGACTAAGCAGGCAATCGTAGCCGACCTGACCGCCAATCGTTGGGAAGCGGATTGTTGTGAAGCCTGGAAAGGGGCCAGCCTCATTTTTTCTTATGTGCGCTTATAGCATGAACGGGATAGCCAATGGTTAAACAAAGCAAAGAATGCTAGACAGAACAATGTGGGTAAAACAAGGACGAAAGCATCAGGCTGGCTACAGAGTGTTACTAAAGAATGCCAAAGCTGACTCCAAAATAGGAAGAGGAAAGTTGAAATACCAGCAAGTGACACAGCTACAATCGTGACTACAGCGATAATGTGCTGGCGTCGCTCCTCCATGCGCTGCTTCTCTTTAATTCGACGCATGGTGAGATAAGGGAAGTTTGAAGGCAGTTTCTTGGACTCCCTAGGAGTAAGTGCCTGGATCAATGCACGATCATTTGTGGTCTGTTCCATTTTTAATCAAAAGATATAGTTTGCGACGAATACGATGTAGACGAGTAGCCAGTGCAGACGTCTCAGCATCAAGGATATAGGCAATGTCAGAAAGCGGACGATTGTCGTAATAATAGAGAGTGATGAGCATCTGCTCTTCAGGTTTCAGCAGTGATATTGCATGACGCAGATCGTCAATTCGCGTTTCGTCATCAAACACCTCGTCAACCTCTGTGTCAGAGAGATGAGGCTGATCATCAATACTGAGGTATTTAATCCGCTGTTTCCTTAGCCACGAAATAGTTGAGGTATAAGCTATCCTGCAGATCCATGTAGAGAACGACGAACGACCAGCGAAGGTTTCCAGTCTGTCAAAAGCACGGACGAATGCATCTTGAACCAGTTCCTCTGCGTCCTCTTGCAGAGGAACCAGTCTGGCCACGATGGCAAAGACCTCAGGGCTGTAACGCTCGAGGAAATACCCAAAGTCCTCGACGTGTCCATCGAGGATTCGGGCTATCAGCTTTTTTTCGTCCGTCTGCATCAATCAGACTTGGAACTCGTCAGTTTTCTTTTCTTCAGGATGCTCAGCCTTTCGCTCTGCACGATAGGACATTAACAGTCCCCATCCACCACAGATACAGATACAAGCCACATAGACGATGCCTCCCACCATCTTATGATAACTTGAGACGGCATTGAAATCGTACGCATACTTCCCATAGGTAGCCATCATATTGATAAGGAATCCGATGAGGAACCCTAATCCGATGCCAAGCATCAGCCATCCAATGCGTAATGCAGTGTACTTATTGCCACTGTTGTAGAGGTTGATACCTTTGAAGTCCACGTTTGAGATTTCCGTCAGTTTGCTAATAAGCATCAAGCGCTCTCGCTTATGAACAAACAACTCAACCACTTTGTAAATGCAGCCAAAAATAATGGCGCAATTCAGAGGAATCATAATCCAATCCATAATTGTAATGTTTTAAATTGTTACTACTTTGTTTTCTTGTCTCTAAACTATTAGACGCAGTTTTTTCAATGATATTACATCATGGGTGCCAAAAAGACATGCCTATTATTTAATTCTTGACTATTTCTCCTTTATAACGCACATAAGGCTCAAATCCCTGCGAGTCTTATGCAAATATATGTACATTAGTGTCCACTAAATAAAATTAAGAGTCAATTGACCATCATCTGCATCATATTCAGGTTCCTTGGTAAAGAGTTCCTTAATAGGAGTCTTGTCCAACAGCGAAGCGCTCAAAATTCTCAACACTTCGAGATCAGGGGACGGCTCTCTGATCTATTGCTACTCTTTGAATAATCCCGTAACTGATGCCCGTTATTCGGGCCAGTTGTCTGAATCCAGCTCCCTGATCGTATAACCCTTTTATGATTTTGTTTCGTTGTTTCTTTTCTAAGTTCTGGACGGATCAGAGAACCGTCCCCTGATCTGAGATCATACCTCGTTGCCGACCCTGACTGCGAGATACGTCTGCGCCGCCCTTCATTAAAGTCATCAAAGATGTCACGGGCAATCAACAGTATTACAACTACAACATTGCACTACGCAAATAAAAAGACAGCCGCCGAATCATCATTCAGCGGCTGTCTTTTTTAAGTTCTTCTATCACTTTATCACGACCTTTTTCCCATTTACGATATAGAGTCCGTACGTGGGGTTAGCCACTTGGCGGCCCTGCAGGTCGTAAATCACAGCTTTTCGTGCATCAGTCTTCTGACTTCTTACCTCTTCAATGCCCGTTGAGTTCAGGATGTAGTTCAGCCCTTTCTGTGCGTCTATCTTTCCATATCCCCATAGCAGCGGATTCTTTTGCGTGTAGCTGTCAGTGATGCAGCTGTTTGCTATCGCCTTCTTGACATCGTCGAACGTCAGCGTTGGCTTAGCCTGCTTCCACAGTGCAATGATGCCGGAAACATGTGGACATGCCATTGAGGTTCCGCTCATCGCGGTATAGGGGTCGTTTTTCCACACCATACCAGGTTTCCAGTTTTCTTTTTCATCATCTATGAGCGAAGGGTGGTAACTCGATACAATGTTACAGCCTGGTGCACACACCATGGGAGCCTTTACGCCATTTGAGAACTCGCCGTAACTGGAGAATGAGGCAATCTCGTTAACGGTATAGTCGGTGTTTTTGTTCTCGCCAATGATATTACGTTCAGTAGCGTTCGTGCTGTAGGCTCCTACGCTGATGACGTAGGGTGAGCTCACCCAGTCGCTGGCTGACAGGTCATTGTTTCCTATGCTGTAGCTGGTGTCGTCGGTTTTGCTAAAGCCATCTTCGTCCCACACGTCCATTTCCAATCCGTCAGGACCTTCCAGCGTGAGGGTGAACGGATCTGGGTCAGAACCGTCGTTCAGCAGCTCCATAGAGGCAGCAGAGACGCAAGCCCTGAAGGTCAGTTTGCCGTTAGATGTAGCAATGGTTATCCGCACACTTCCTTTAGTATATTTGTTCAACTTTTCATCATAGGGCAGTTTGTCCTCAATACCGTCTTGCACAGGGTCGCCCGAAACCGCCCAGGTTTGCGAGGCTTCGCCTACCTTATATTCTATGGTGTGACTCCAGTTGCTGGTTCCTTTATGAATCAGTGATAACGTGAGTTTGACGGTCTGACCGCTTTGTACCGTCTGTCGTGAATAACCCACCGTTTCAGCTTCAACCGGGTAGTGAAGTGAACCCAGAAGTTTAGACAGATTAAACATTATTTCTCATTTGGAATTGAGTCCGGTATTGTACTGGGCTCATTCCATTTAATCTGAGTTTTATTCTCTCGTTATTATAATATTCAATGTAC
>JAEETC010000202.1 GCA_016286585.1 Prevotella sp.
TTCTACCAGCGCAAGGAGATCAAGGATGTGATTGCCTATTTCCGTCTGGTGGCCAACCCTAACGACGAAGAGGCCTTCAAGCGCATCATCAACTATCCCACACGAGGCATCGGCGATACAACTGTGGCGAAGATCATTCAGACGGCACAGGCCTATGGCGTCAGCCTCTGGCAGGTGATCAAGGAGCCCGTGCTGTTCCCCATGGACGTCAGCAAAGGCACGATGACCAAGCTCCATGCCTTCCGCGAACTCATCGAGGGCTGGATCGGAAAAGTGAACACCGAGGATGTCTATGCGCTGGGCCACGATATCATCATGAACTCCGGCATCAGCAAGGACATCTATTCTGGCCGTAACCCCGAGGACATCTCGCGACAGGAGAACCTCGAAGAGTTCCTTAGCGGTATGCAAGATTTCGTGGAGAGCCGTCGTGAGGAGGATTTGGGCGACGAGGTGTATCTGACTGATTTCCTGCAAGAAGTGGCGCTCTTGACAGACCTCGACAGCGATGAAGGCGATTCGAACGACAAGGTCACGCTGATGACCATCCACTCGGCGAAAGGCTTGGAATTTCCCACGGTATTTGTGGTGGGGCTCGAAGAGAATATCTTCCCCAGTCCGATGTGTACCAATTCGATGCGCGAGCTCGAAGAAGAGCGGCGTTTGCTCTATGTGGCCATCACGCGAGCCGAGAAACATTGCATCTTGACCTGTGCCCAGAATCGTTTCCGCTATGGTCGCATGGAGTATGACACGCCTTCGCGTTTCATCCGTGATATTGATCCCGAGTTGCTTGATGTGCATTCAGAGTCGGGTGGGGGATTTGATTTCGGAACATCCAGCCGCAAAGCCTACAATCGTTACGATGGCGGTGCTTACGGTACAGGCACAACGGGCGGTTATGGCCGAAACACCCGAGGATATGAGAGCGAGAGCCCTGAATGGATGCAGAACCCGAGGCCTGTGGCTACGCAGTTCAAAGCCGATCCTAAGCCCAGAGCTGTTGCTCCACGACAACCTGAGAAACCCGTAGACCCCTTTGGTGAAGGCTTTAAGCGACTCTATCAGCAGCAAGCAGGCAAACCTCTTTCAACGTCACGCCCCAGCACCCCTCTCTCTACATCACACCCCAGCGCACCATCCGGAGGCAATTTCCGCCCTGTGAATCGTGCAGTTCCTCCCCGTCCGATGGCCACAGATCCCTCGCCCTCAGAACTCCGAGAAGGCGCCACCATCGAGCACCAGCGCTTTGGCATCGGCACGGTGGTCAGGATTGAGGGTACGGGTGAGAACACCAAGGCCACTGTTGAGTTTCGTAACACGGGCACCAAGCAGCTGTTGCTGAAATTCGCCAAGTTTAAGATTATCGGATAACAAATAATTAGAGCGACTCATCATCGGGTCGCTCTATTTGTCTTTGTCCGCTTTTCGGCAGATGTTTTTTCTTTCGGAGCCATGCAGCCTTGCGGGCCTCATAGTCATCGTGATGTTTCTCCAGATATCCGTCGGCCATGGTGTCAGTTCTTGAATTTTGCAAAGACGACCTTCATGCTGATAGGATGGTCTTTGCCGCCGACGAGTTTCGTACTGCCCAAGCCCATCAGGTTGGAAATGACGGCAACACTGGCAGAAGAGCTTGAGGTGAGGGAGACAGGCACCAGCAGCACTTTGTTCCAATTCGGGTGCTTGTTGACCCAATCCGGATCGGAGGCAAGCCCTGCAGCCTTGTTCTTGCTCAACAACGTAATCAGATTGCCGATGTTGGAGAATGTGTAGTTGTTGTTGGTGCTCAGCGTCGTTACGAAGGTGCTCTTGTTGTCGTAGTCTTTATCCTCTTCAAAGAACGTCTGAAGGCTATCCGTCGGGAGCATGATGATCGTAGAGGGCGCCTTGAGCAAATAGGGAGAGGCCTCAAGACCACTGTTCTCACGGCTGAAGGCGATACTAACTGAGAGCAGAGAGTCGTTGGCGTGACTCTGAGTGATCTCATCAACAGGCAGCGTAACCTCCGTGAAGATGCCTGAGGGCGCTTTCAGATATGTACAGTTGTTATTCTCAACCAGACGCCTGAGGGCTTCTTTATCGTTGGTGATCTTGGTGGTCTGCAACACTTCTTGCGTCGATGCGGAACCCAGGAAGGTGATGTACGTCTCATCTTCCTTCTTGTAACGATAGTATATCCTCATGTGTATCTCACTGAACTTCGCCATCAGTCCCAGACCGTCGGCCAATTCGAAGTAGAATCCAGGGCAGAGGGTGTGGATGAACGAGTAGGAGTTCTTGAAATACTCCGGATGATCATAGTAGTTACGCAGGATATAGGTGCCGTAGTTGTTGTAGGTGACACCTTGTTTGTCTGTATAGGGCTCGTTGAGTGAGATACGCACGATGTCGGCATAGCTTTTCAATGCGCGCACGCTGTCTGTATAGGTCAGGTTGTTCATGGAGAACACCAGACTCTTATTCAGACCGTCTTTCCTGATTAGCCCATTAGCCTTCGGATCGTAGTTGGAATAGTAGGTCTCATTGTCGCTCATCGGCTGGTCCAGCTCGAGGATGTTCATCTTCAGTGGAACCAACGAGTCACCGAAACAATTCGATTTGTCAAAGAAGAGCCATATCTCACACGAGTCGGCAGTGATCTGATTGTTCTGATCCAGCACCATCTTGCTGATATCGGGCAGTGACAGGTTTTCCTGCATATTAAACTGGGCCATGAACTCAGTCTTGACGTATGTGCCGGTCTCGGGGTCTTTCACTTGTCCGAAGTAAGTTTCGTAGTTGCGGGCATAGACGGAGTCAACGAGTACCGATCTTGTGTGTGCCTCAAAAGCTTCTGTGGAGAATACAAGCCGGTCACTTTCGTTAATCAGCGACGATCCGATGGTGTCGGTGTCTGTGCTGCAAGAAATCATCGCCATTGCGGTGAGTGCAATCGCTGTCAATGATTTGGTTTTCATGTGTCGTGTTTTCTTTCTGTCTTTTATTCGTATCCTTGACTTATTCTTCTGCGGTAGGATAGAGCTGGTCGTAGAAGCTTTCGCACTCTGCAGCCACCTGCTCGGAATAGTCGAGGATGGGGATGTTCTTGTTTCGGGCATAGGCCAGCAGCTCATCGTTGACGAGTGCTTCTGACTGAACGATACCATCGCTGTAGTCAATGGCCAGCTTGCCAAGTTCTATGAAATCAAAGTTGTCATTGTAGTTCGACAGCAGGTCTGCGCGGACATCACGGAACTCCAGGCACTGCTTGAAGTTCGAGCCGAGATCCTTATCAAGCTTCTGTGTGAAGAGCGACGTGATGACCTTCGCCTCAGCAAAGGACGGCTCATCATGATAGGCAGTCTTCACATAAAGAGGTACGACGGCGCTCATCCAACCCTGACAGTGGATGATGTCTGGCACCCAACGGAGCTTCTTCACGGTTTCCAGCACGCCGCGTGCGAAGAAGATGGCGCGCTCACCATTATCGGGATAGTCTTCGCCTTGCTCATCTTTCTCCATCAGACGTTTGCCGAAATAGTCGTCGTTGTCGATGAAATACACCTGCACCTTCGCCGACTGTATCGATGCCACCTTGATGATCAGCGGGTGGTCGGTGTCGTTGATGATGAGATTCATACCCGACAGGCGAATCACTTCATGCAGCTGTCCGCGACGCTCATTGATCATACCCCACTTGGGCATGAACGTACGAATCTCGTGGTTACGCTCCTGAATGGTTTGCGGCAGAGTCCTGCCCATGATCGACATAGCGTTGTCTGGAACATACGGAGATATCTCCTGATTGATGAATAATATCTTCTTCTTTGCCATCTTTTGTGATTTTACTTTGCAAAGGTACGAAAAATTTTCTGCATGACCATCTTTCTTGACTCGTTTTTAGCAAAAAGTGACATTTTTCGTGCTTTTTTGGGTTATTTTTTGAAAAAAAATTAAAAAAACTTGCTTCGTATCAAATTTTTTCGTACATTTGCACATTAATCAACAACGTATAGTAAAATGGCTAAGTACAACATTACTGAAAAAAAAGAGAAAGTCGCCGCCTACAGGGGTTTGGTGAGCCCTAAGATGATGGACGACATGCAAGAAAAGATCATGAACATTATCGTTATGCAGAAGAAGTATCGTGACAAGGATTATTCTGCCAAGAAGCTGGCTGAAGATCTCGGAACCAATACGCGTTACATTTCTGCTGTCGTTAATGTGCGCTTCCACATGAATTACACATCTTTCGTCAACAAGTATCGCATCGATGAAGCCATGTCTATTCTTGTGGACAAGCGTTATCAGAATCTGCGTATGGAGGAAGTCAGTGATATGGTAGGCTTCTCCAACCGTCAGTCTTTCTATGCTTCCTTCTTCAGGGTGATGGGAATCACACCGCGTGAGTATCGTATGCAGCACCTGAAGCAACATCCAGCCATGAAGGCTAAGCGCCGTTCGAAGTGAAAGGCGTCATGACCGAAACGGAACCCGTGGAATTTCATTATCAGGATGAGCGTTTTGCAGATTTGCAAATGCTCAGATATCAACTTGGAGGCTTTGAACGTTTGTCTGCACGTCAGAAGGAATTAGTCTATTATCTCTCAAAAGCCACACTATACGGAAGAGACATCACCTTCGATCAGTTCGGGAAATATAACCTCCGCATCCGAAAGATGTTGGAGGTTATCTATACAGACCGTACAATAGACCGCTCGACGGATGATTTCAAAGCCTTGGAAATCTATCTGAAGCGTGTCTGGTTTTCCAATGGTATCTATCATCACTATGGCTGTGAGAAGTTCATTCCGGATTTCTCGCCCGACTATCTGCGTGCGCAACTCTTGAAGGTGGAGGCGTGTCGTCTGCCGCTGAGGGCAGGGGAGACGATTGAAGCTTTCTGCGACGAACTGTTTCCCGTGATTTTCGACCCTCAGGTGTTCCCCAAACGGGTGAACAAAGCCGATGGCGAGGATCTCATCCAGACTTCTGCTTGTCATTTTTATGAAGAGGTGACCCAAGCTGAGGCCGAAGCCTTCTATGATGAGATGAAACGAAACGATTCGATGAAGGACACACCGCCTTCCTATGGACTTAACAGTACGCTGGTCAAGGAAAATGGGGTGCTTAAGGAGAAGGTATGGTCTGCCAATGGTCGTTACGCCAATGCCATTCGTCAGATCGTCTATTGGCTAAACAAGGCCTCTGAGGTGGCGGAAAACGAAC
>JAEETC010000036.1 GCA_016286585.1 Prevotella sp.
TCCTATTAAGAATAACCATCACTTCTGGAATTAACGTTTTACTGTATTGAAAGGAGGCCCCGAATCAGGGCCTCCTTTTCTGCATAATAGACGCCTTTTTACGTGCTAATCTTTCTTTCTGTGGAGAGCTATCCTATAGGAAAAACCTTCGTTACTAATAGTTGTTTTTTACGCAATGCATGGGAATGCCTGCTTTTAAAGGTGTTTGAGTGGTACGAACCATAGGGTAACGAACCTTTTGACCCTCGTCAAACGATTGTTTGACCTTCGTCAAAAGACCTTTTGACCTAGGTCAAAAAGTCTTTTACCCTATGGTTCGTACCGTTTTACCCGCCGTTTGGTATGACGCACACAAAAGGAGAGCTCATGGGAAACCATTCCCATGAGCCCTCTGCTCCTGATTGTTGGGAGAAACGTCGAATGACTACCACATCATCATGCGGATGGTTTGTTCGGTTGACTCGCGCTTATAGAGATTAATGGCATCAGCGTTTGTCGAAGAAGCGGATCATGTCCTCGGCATTCTTGATCATCTGCTTGAGTTGTTCCGTGGGTTTCTCTTCTTTGCGGGCGAGGTCAAGGAACTGACGATAATAGGCCTCAGCCTCCTCGTTGTCCTTGAGAAGATAAGCGTCGGCATTGGCGATATTATAATAGGTAGCTACGGATGAGGGATTGTAGCTGAGATGGTGCTTCCATGCCTCAACGGCCTCCAGATACTGTTGTGTGAGGTAATAGCCTTCGCCTTGCGAGAGGGTGATGGCACGCATGACGGTAGTATCAGGCAGCATCAGCTCTGTGGCAAGTTTCAGGTAGTTAAGGCCTTCGGGGTAACGTTTCGTATCGACACAAACCACCCCCAGACGGTAGGCACAGCCATAGTGCTGCATGCCGCTGATGAGAAACGCCAACTGCAGATATTTGTAAGCACGCTCCAGACTGTCTATACGGGAGTAGCTCATACCAGCGGAGTAGAGCGTGTTGAAGGTAGAGTCGCCCTGCTCCAACAAACGGTCATACAACTTGGCGGCTGCCGAGAAGTCGCGATTCATGAACCACGCATCGGCCAATGCCCTGTTTACCAGAATGTTCGTCGAGTCTTTCAGGCAGTATCTCATGCCGCAGATGATACCATTCTGCGGCTGTTGGTTTTTCGCATAGGCGAGGGTGAGGCCTGCCACCATCTCGCCATCCATCGGATAATGGTTCACCAGCTGGCCCGTCCAATAGATGTAAGAGTCGGTATCTCCTTGTTTCTGATAGCTGAAGCAGAGCTGGCGGAAGGCATCATGGGAGAGCGAGTCCTCTGGGACGTTCTTCAGCAGTTCGGAGGTCTCGCGATAGTTGCCACGCTTATAGTGGCAGTCGGCCAACTTGGTCCTTACCTCAATGGTGTCCTTCATCTCGTAGGCCTGCTGGTAATGCTTCAGCGCCTCAAAGGTGTTGTACTGCTGCATGCAGCTGTCGCCCAACTGAACGAACAGCTGAACAGAGTCTGTAACCTCTGCTTTTAAAGGCAAAGCTGCCCATAAGGCAAGCGTCAGAATGGTATGGATTCTCATACGGAATGATAGTTTTTGATGGCTATATCAAAGTCCTTGGCTCCGCCAGTCTGGTTGAACAGCTTCTTGAGCAAACGGACACGGGTATTGGTGATCGTCTGTGGTGTAGAGATGGTGAGAGCGGCAATCTCTGTGGGCTGGAAGTTGTGGCGAATCAACAGGCAGACGGTCTGCTCCCTGGTGGTAAGTACAGACAACAGCGACTGGAGTGCAGGACTGATGGCATACGACAACTGGGCCAGCATGGTGATATCCTCGTCGTCGGCCATTCTTCCCTTGTTGGCTGTGGCGTGCAGTCGGCTGATTACCTCCTTCAGCTGTTGCGAGTTCTCCTTCATCTCGCGCTCCTTCTGGTGGCGCATCTTGGTAAGCTCGCTACGAGTGAGGTCGTACTTCTGCTGACTCTCCAGGAATCGATAGTTCAGCATATCTATGCGCCTACGGCTATATCTGACGATGATGGCCGCCACGATAGCCAGGATGATGATGGCCGTCAGCAAGGCGATGACTGTACGATACTGGCTACGCTCCTTTTGCTGCTCGTCGTACTGCGTCTGCAAATCGATGATACCAGCAGCATCGCTACGCTCATAGAGACTCTGGTATACTTGATTGAGTCGCTGACTGTATTCAAAGGCCCTTTCCTTGTCGCCTTTGAGTTCCAGATATTGTATCAGCTGACGGTAAGACTGGATGCTGACATCAGGCGAGAACGAATTGGTAAGCCTATACCATTGTTGGACAGCCGATTCCGTATCGCCCTCCTTCATATAGATGTCAGCCAGGAGCTTCGAGGCCCTGTCAGTCGGAGCGAAGCCCATAGACTCCATCAGGAGGCGTTTGGCTTCCTTGTGCTTGCCAGAACTCATCAAGTAGCTGGCCTTATTCACCAGATAGGTGGCGCGTATATCCCCATTCGTCTTGGGAGCATAGGGCTTGGCCAGATCCGTGTAATACTTCAGGCTGTCACGCTGCCCCAAGAGATCAAAGGTGGTGGCGATGTTGTTGAGTGTCTGGACGATCCTTTCATCTCGCTGACATTGTCGCGCTTCCGCAAAAGCTTGTTTGTAGTATCGCAGCGTCTGGGTATAGTTGCCCACATTGTCGTTCACATCGCCTAACACAGAGTAGAGATACCATTTGAAGGCAGGCTTTTTCATGTCCTTGGCCATATATTCGGCCTGCTTCATGGTGAGTACTGCCTCGTGGGTTTGTTTCTGTTTGTAGAGAATGATGGCGTGATGGAGCAACGCCATCGATAAATGTTCTCGATCACCCTTTTCCTCATAATACTTTCTGCTGAAGACGATCAGCGAATCGGCCTCTGTCAAGAGTCCGCTGCGATGCAGAGCCTCCGTGTAGAGCAATCCGTAGAGAGCCTGATCAGCCTCGTTCATCTTGGTGTCATACCAGCGGGGAGCCAGCATCCTCAATACGGAATCGGGCTGTTCGAAGACCATCTGCTCAGCCTCCGAAAGGAACTCATTGTGGGGCTGCTCCGACGAGCAGCCCACCATGAAGAGAGAGAGTATTATCAAGGAGAATGACTTCATTTCAGGCTGAAGTTAATGGGTACTGTATATTTCACTCTTACCACCTTGCCACTCTGCATGCCAGGCTTCCACTTCGGCATAGCCGACAAAACCCTGACGGCTTCAGCATCGAGCGAAGGGAATGCAGGCTTGGCCACCTCCACATTATTAATACTGCCATCCGTTTCAACCACGAAGGTAGCAATCACCCTACCTTCTATCTTCTGCTTCTCGGCATCCTCAGGATACTTCACGTTCTGCTGCAGATACTCAAACAGGGCTTGTATGCCTCCAGGATATTCGGGCATCTGTTCTACTACATCAAAGACCTGCTGGTTCTTCTGGGCAACCACCGTCTTCTGTGCGCTTACTGTCGTGAGACCAAATATAGCCATCAGCGACATCATAATCAGTTTCTTCATTTCTTTTTAGTTTTTAATTGATTCTACAATTTGTTAATGAGTCCGGACGGTGCCAATGCAGTCAATCTGCCTTAGCGTTTGCAAAAGTAGATAAAAACTTATTTCGATGCAAGAAAATCATTACATTATATTACACAGCTACTCAATTTAGTCGTATTTTACCATGAATCCTCATTTATTATTCTTCTCGATTCTATCAGGTTTATCATATCGAGAACTCTGCAGATACGACAAACTCTCTTGGACGGAGTACATAACTATTCGTTGTAGTGGCAATACCATTGTAGGTAGTAACCACATAGTCTTTCTTATTGAAGAGGTTGCGAAGCCAAGCTTTCAGCTGTACTTTCTTCAGTCGCCAAGTGACAGAGGCATTGCTGAGCATGGTGTTCATGACATTGCCCGCCTGCAACTCGTTACGATAGTGAATAAACGACCACGAGAGGTCAACCTTATTGATGGTCGAGGTCAATGTTAACTGCTGTTCCCAATTGAAGAGGGTACTCATGGCTTGTCCAGATGCCTTGTTTCCATAGAAAATGAAGCAGCCTTGGTATTCTACCTCGCACCATGAGGGTGCAAAATTCACCATCGGCTTCAAAGAGAGCGAACGGGAAGTGTAATCTATCCAATGGTCAGATGACAACTGTTCCCCTTTTGACAAGGAGCCTTCTGCGGAAAGACTCGTCTTAAGATGTAAATCGTGGAAGCCTTTGGAACCCGACAATTCTCCACTTAGTACATCGCTGTGGCTATGCATCTCTTTCAGCGAATAATAGTAGTTGCCATCCACAATACGCATGTCAGTTGAAGTGTTCGACCATGTGCGCCCTGCGGATAGCGAAGCATTGAAGAACAACTCGCGAATGGGGCGTTTGTAATGATAGCCTAACCATGCAGAGAGACGGCTCGTCTGCGGGATGATGCCCGAAGAGACATACCATGTACGATAGTCACGCCGATATTCATCCAGACCATAATCACGCACCGAGCCTGTTGACTCTGAATAGCTTGTAGATGCTCTCAATTCATGACGTGATGACGGCTGCCAGTTTAAGTTTACACTCGGTGAGAGAAGAAGCATGCTCTGATGCTGACGGGCAAAATGCTCTAATTCTGCTTTTGGACGTAGTGTCAGGCGGAAATCTTCGGTCTTAAACTGCCACGACGGATTAACAAAAGTACTCAGTTGCCAGTTATCGTCTTCAGTATGGGTATTTTCTGCTGCTATCCCGCCCTCGTACACTTGGGTCCACAAACCACGTTTACGAGTATAGTTTAGTAAATGTCTTGTATGCCAAAGATTGGTTCGCAGGCGACTACGCTCATCGTCGATATAAAGATCGTTGACGGAATGATGACAGTCAAGAACGGATTTCCACGTCAACTGATCGCCAGCATGGCGCAGGGGATAAAGGCGATATAGTGAACCACTGATATCAACTTGCGGCATACGAACCTGCTGGGATAGTTGGCGAGATGTACCTGAAAGCTCTGTTAGACCATTGTTTTGGCTGGCTTGTATCTTCAATATCTCATTGCCATATTGTTCTTCCTTGTTTGTCTTGTGCTCCAGTTCAGCCACAAAGTGGTCGTTCTTAAGAGTCAGGTGCTTGTCTTCTGTTGTAATGATAGGTTTATCACCATTCAGATAGTAGAGTGAGGTGTTTTGAGTATGCTGTCTCTCAACACTACGTCTGTAGGAAGCACTTATACGGAGTTCGTTATCATCCTTGGTTTTAGTCAGCTGATTAATGCCATACCGCTGTGATGTATTGAAACGCAACAAGTCTGCATCGATGGGCGATGACAACGTGGGAGAAGTATACCATGATGGTAAAGTGGCTGCATCGAGGCGGTTCCAGTTGAAGCCCAGTATGTTGTATGATTCGCTGATGTCCTGTCCTTTACGGTCATAAGCCACATCATACATGCGTTGTCTTTTCTTGCCAATCTGACGGATATTGGCCGAACCTGCCACATGGGTAGGGTCATCAAACAGCAGATAAGGACGCAGCGTAGCCATCAGCTTGTCGCGAGCCTCATCCTTCAGCGTCACATTCATGCCCACATGATCCGTCATAACGGTCTTCTCTAATGCCTTGATAGGCTGATCATGCTCCACTATCTCTGCCTTTTTCACATCCTTGGCACGTATATTCTCAGTCAGTTGGTTATAGCGACCACCAGTAAGATCAAGCCCTTCAACCGTGAAGCGTGATATCTCTCGACCATTATAGGCGATGGTGCCGTTCTTTGCCACATCGACACCAGGCAGCTTCTTCAGCACATCCTTCAGCGAGTTGTCACGCTCTGTGACAAAGCGTGGTAAGTCAAAAGTGACGGTATCCCGACCTGTTATACGACTGCCCTGCACCTTCACCTCTTTGAGTTCAAAGGCACGACTTGGCAGGATAATTGTCATCAGATGACCAAGGTCCATGGGCACACTATATCGACGTTTGTCATAGCCCATCATCGTGACCTGCAACTGATCATCCTTCTCCACCTGATCCATCTGAATAGCGAACAGGCCCCGTTGGTCTGTACGTGCAAACTTCAGGGTTCTGCTCTTTCGTTGGTAACTGACAGACGCACCAACTAACCGCTCGTGGGTAGCGGAATCCTCCACTACACCACGAACGGTGACCTGTGCATTCATCTGAACACAACAGAAAGAAGAGAGAATCAGTAGTAGCAGTAGTCGCATACCTTATTCCAACTCAATCGAGTTTGAAATCATCTTATTGAGTAGTTTCCCTTCGGAACCGTCAGCATTTTTTACGCTGATAACCTTGACTCCAGATGCAGCCAGAGCAGCACTTGGGTCATAACGGTCGCGCAGCTTTCGGAGATCCTTCTGACTGATCTTCTCACGTTTCTCATTCACCAGTGTTACTGCCTCTTCACCATGAAGCTGTTCCAGACCAGCGCCCTCGAAGATGTATTGTAACTTGGCATCATAAGCTTTTAGCACCAAACCAGGAAGGCCACGCAGTTTCCAAGGACCTTCGTCCAAAGGGATGTCTTCTGTAAACCAAGCGTTCCACTGGCGCCCCTTAAAACGGGTCTTCGCCATCTGACACTGATAGCCGAGAATCTCCTGTGTGCTATCGGGCACCATCTCCCACTCAGGGACTTCCATGGGCTCTTCCGTCTGATACTTGTCACTACCCACCTTGTCGAGCTGAAGTGTCTTTCCCTCTGCAGGGTAGTTCTTGTATAACTCCCAACCAATGGAACCGCCCTTGGGCACTTTTGTCAGATCAAAACCACCACCAGACTTATACATATTCTTCAGCATTTCCTGACGGATAACCATCGACTGACTGTAAAACCTTGAGACACCGTTCTGTCCGATGTCCAGTCGCATATCGTCATCGCGGTATCTATATGGTATTTTTGTCGTATCATTTACAGACTTGGTCTTGTAAGTTATCCGATAAGCCACCTGGCCTATGGTTAGGGTATCGGCTTTTTCCTTCTTTGCATTAGCAGTCAGAGTTAGCACAGCTAATACGAGTGATATTGTGACTTTCTTCATTTTTTCTTGATTGTGATGACAATGACTCCGTTCTTGGCCTTCTCTCCATACTTCTCGATGGCAACCTTAGATTTCAGCACTTCCATGTGCTCGATAGTCTTCGGATCGATTTCCTTCAGTTTGGCTCCATCAATGGGTTTGCCATCAACCACAACATAGGGTTCTTTTTCTGCTTCATCGCCGACGACAACGGTTTCAACTGACTGATGGACTCTTTTAGTTTTGTCAATTTTCACGGTGCCAGAATACTGACGAGCATCGTCATTATTTCCTTGCAGACGGAAGGTGATAGGAATGGTGTATTTCACGCGCATCAGCTTGCCACCCTGTTTGCCTGGATTCCATTTCGGCATTTCGTGGATGATACGCAGAGCCTCAGCATCAAGCAAGGGATCGATGGCCTTAACGACCTTCGCATTTGTGATGCTACCATCTTTCTCAACAACGAACGTTGCAATGACACGACCTTGAGTACCAGCCTTTTCAGCTTCAGCTGGATACTTCAAGCTTTTGTCGATATACTCAAACAAAGCACCAGGAACACCAGGGAACTGAGGCATCTCATCGACGACATCGTATACTTTGCCTGTATCAGTTTTCTTCAGACGCACGATGCAGTCTTTCTTATCAGCGGTCAACTTGGCTACACCTATCTGTTCTGAGTCATAGCCAACGTATGAGAACAGCAGGGCATCGCCTGTTGAGGTGTCAAGTTTGAACTTGCCATCGAAATCGGTGACCGTTCCTTTCTTAGAACCAACAATCTGAACTAAAGCACCAACAATCGGAGTTGAACTGTCGTCATAGACGATTCCTTGAACGGTAACAGGTTTATCTTCGAAGTTCTCTGAACCATCGCCAAAAGCAACGGTATGCACACCACCTTTAGCAACCAGTTCTTTAGTAATCTTCACATCTTTCACTTTGTCGATGAGCGTAAAGCGGGCAGTAGAACCAACAGGTGCGTTGACAGAGACCTCGCCCTTATTGGCAGTTTCTGCCTTCATAATGGTCGTTCCATGATTGATCACTTCTACTGGTACACCTTCAACAGGAGCGTTTTCAGGCCAAAATACCACACGGAAAGAAATGGTGTTCGATTCTTCCACATTCATTGCTTCTGGCTGAGCCTCAGCTACCATCTTTTCTTCAATAATAGAAGACGTTTCTTCAGCATCGGTATAAATTACATCCTGCACTTTCTCGGCGTTCACAACAAGGGCTAAGCCCACGATGGGAACGAGGGCAAGGAGTTTCAATATACTGTTTCGATTTGATTTGGGTTTCATAATCATTGTTACGCGTTTTTTGAGGGCACTGTTAGAGATGCCGTTGGCCAGAGAGTACCCGCTCTGTCCAGCAGCCTTACGGATTAAAAGCTGTAGATACTGAATGTCATTGAATCCGTGAGAGATCACCTGCTGGTCAGCCTCATATTCGTGGATGGTGCGCAGGTCGGCGCGTAGCATCCACATCGCGGGGTTGAACCATTGCAGGGCAGTGAGCAGTTCCACTAGGAGCACGTCGACAGAGTGATGCATCTGGAGGTGTCCCAGTTCATGTGTCAGGAGGGCTGAGGTGCCTTCCTCAAAGTCCTGATGATTCAGGAATACTGTTTTCCACCAACTGAAAGGTGTCTTGGCCTTGTCGCAGACGGCAATCTGACGTCCATCCGCCAAGGGATGGATCTCGCTCTCGGCTTTCATCTTGTGCAGCCGCCATAGCGACAACAGCATCTTCGATAGCACCACCACGACACCTATTATATATATAAAGGTCAGAGGCAGTTGCCAGTTGAAGGGCTTTTCTGTCTCAGGGGCGACAGTCACAGACGAGGCCTCTGATAAGATGGGCAGATCATCCATCGGCAGGGCTGTAGTCATCGTGTCTGTTGCAGCAGGAGCCACTTCTACCGTTTGGTGGATCGTTATCACGCAAAGCGGCAACACAAACGAAGCGATAGCTGTTGCCAGCAGCACGATACGGTTCAGCCGATGCCAGGTCTCGTTGGCTACCAGCAGTCGCCAGAAGATATAGAACACGGCTATCAGCACAGCCACTTTCAGCTCATAGGTGAGAAACAGGGTCATCATTGTTTGGATTCTTTGTATGCTTCAACTTGGGAAATCAGGTCGCGCAGTTCGTCGACGGACAGCTTTTCTTCTTTCAGAAACGTCGAGACGATGCCTTTATAAGAGTCTTGGATGTAGTCGTCAACCAGCCGGAAGATGTTTCTCTTCGCATAGTCCTGCTCGGAGATGAGGGTGTGGTATTGATAGGTCGAGCCATACTGCTTGTGGCCTATATAGCCCTCATGCTCCAGTCTGCGCACGATGGTTGACAGCGTGTTGAAATGCGGACGCGGCTCTTCATAGTGTTCGAGCAGTTCCCTGACGAACATGGGCCCATGCTGCCAGAACAGCTCCATCACTTCCCGTTCTTTATTCGTTAGTTTCTTCATCTTTTCTTTGTTTGTCAGTTTAACATCAATGACGGTTTCAGTATCTGGAGGCAAAGGTAACTAAAAAAACAGATGCACGCAACTATTTCTTGTAGTTGTGTGCTTTCCTTAAACTCTTTAAATAGTTGTTCACCCCGCTTAACAGAAGCCGGATTTGCTAATAAATCCCAAAAACGTCTCCCAGAATCGTGATATGTGGGAGAATTTGCTTAACTTCGCGGCGAAATTTGGATATTCAACATCAAAACAATGAAAAGAATCATGACCAACAGCCTTCAGGGAAGGACATGTGGAAGCCTGAGAAAATGGTGCCTCATACTGATGACAGCCGGTTTGACGGTATCGGCTACGGCACAGGAGAAATATGAGCAGGGCAAGCCCAACGACGACAACTACCGCTACCTGGACGAGTACAAGGCGCTGAAAGAGTATATTGACTACTCCAAGTACCCCAACTTCAAGCTGGGTGCAGGTACGACTGTGGATGAGTATCTCAAGAAAACGACGGTCTATAAGATGACCAATGCCAACTTCACCGAGACAGTGGCAGGCAACGCCATGAAGATGGGAAGCGTGGTGGATGGCAACGGTAACATGAATTTCACGAAGGTGAAGAACTATGTGAAAGCAGCCACTGAGGCAGGCATTAACGTCTATGGACACACCCTCGCCTGGCACTCGCAGCAGCCCATCGGCTGGTTGACGAAGCTCATTGCCGACAAGCCGGACCCCAACGGCGGCGAAGCCTATTCGGTGGTGGCCAGCAAGGATTTCCGTACCTCACAGACAGTGGGCTGGAAATCGTCGGAATCTGAATACGGATATACGCTTAAATTCGACAAGACTAACGGTCTGAATATTCATACGACGAAGAAATGCACGAACTCGTGGGATGTGCAGTTCCTGGCGATGGAAAACATCCAGATCGAGAAGGGCAAGACCTACAAGATGACGATGACGGTCAAGGGCTCGCAGAACGGTAAACTTCACAGCAAGCTGGGCGACTGGAGCAGTGGCGAATACCCCGATATTCCTTTCACTACGGAGTGGCAGGACGTTGAGGTCAGCTACAAGGGTGTCGTGGAGAGCAGTTTCTTCATGCTCCAGTGTGGTGACTTCGTAGGAGATATCTATGTCAGGGAGATTAAGTTTGAGGGTTATAAGGGCCAGACCGTGCCACAGACAGATCAGGAGCGTCACGACACCCTCGTCTATGCGATGGACAAATGGATCAAGGGTATGATGGAGGCCTGTGACGGTAAGGTCAAGGCTTTTGATCTCGTCAACGAGGCCATCTCGGGTGGTGGAAATGACGGCGAAGGCAACTACGTGTTGCAGAGCTCAAAGCAAGATAATAGCGGCTCCTGGGACGTCGGCGGTAGCGCCTTCTACTGGCAGGACTACATGGGCGACCTCGAATATGTGCGTCAGGCCTGTCGCCTGGCCCGTAAGTATGGCCCTGAGGACATCAAACTGTTCATCAACGACTACAACCTCGAGTCCGACTGGGACGGCAACAAGAAGGTGAAGTCGCTCGTCAACTGGATCAAGAAGTGGGAGGCCGATGGCGAGACTTATATCGACGGTATCGGTACGCAGATGCATATCAGCTGCTTCGAAGATGACAATACGCTGAAGAGTATCAAGTCGCACATCACCACGATGTTTGAAGTGATTGCCAAGAGCGGAAAGCTCTGCCGCGTTTCGGAAATGGATATGGGCTATGTCCGAGGGAAGAACAACAGATGGGGCTCTTCAGTCAAGACCGACCAGCTGACCGAAGCCGAGCACAAGAAGATGGCCGACTTCTACGAGTGGATCATCAAGGAGTACTTCCGACTGATTCCACCTGAACAGCAGTGGGGCATCTGCCAGTGGTGTACTACCGATGCACCTTCAAACAGCGGATGGCGCGGGGGCGAACCTGTGGGCATCTGGGATCTCAACTACTACCGCAAGCATGCCTATGCCGGATTCGTGCGTGGACTGAACGGCGGTGAGCCTGCTGGTATCGGCAGCGTTGAGGCTGACCATACGGTCGACACCTCCAAGGGCGTCTACGGTCTCAACGGTATGCGTATGAACACTACATCACTCGACGGACTTCCTGCCGGTATCTACGTGGTGGATGGGAAGAAGGTCGTCATTTCTCGTCATTAAAAACCTGCATTATGAATTATCAGTTAGACTTGCACGGAGAGGCGCTCATGGAACAATACCATGAGCTTTACCCCGTCTACCAACGTTTGGCGCAGTTGGCCGAAGATGCGCTGCGCAAGGCTCTCAAGGAGCAGCACGTGTCGATCACGGTCATGGAGCACCGAGTGAAGACCGAAGCCTCACTCGCAGGCAAACTGGAGTTGAAAGGTGCCAAATACCATTCCATCGCCAATGTGACCGATATTGTCGGCATCCGCGTGGTGACGTTCTATTCCAATGATGTGGACAAGGTCGCTGCCATCGTCAACGAGTGTTTCCAGGTGGATTGGAATAATTCCGTTGACAAGCGTAAGCTACACCGGTTAGACAGTTTCGGCTACAACTCGCTGCACTATATCTGTCGGCTGCCCAAGACGATTGTCGACGACCCCGACATGCCTCAGCTCAACGAGATCTCTTTCGAGATACAGATGCGCACCGCTCTGCAGCACGTGTGGAGTACCCTCGACCATGACACCGCCTACAAGGGTAATGTGACGATTCCCCGCGAGTATCAGCGCCAGTTCAAGCGACTGGCGGGTATGTTGGAGCTGATCGACGATGAGTTCAGTCGCCTGCGTAATGTCCTGACCGAATACCGTCGGCAGATGCTGGCTTTGGAGGCTTCGGGTCAGCTCGACGAGGTCGATCTCAATGCCGAAACGTTCCGCCGTTATCTCGAGATGCACCCCTTTGCCCGTCTGAACGAGCGCATCGCAGCCATCAATCAGGCCGAGCTGTACCCCGTGCCGATGATGCCCTTCTTCCGAGTGCTCCAGAAACTGGGCTTTGAGACGCTGGGCGATGTGAACCGTCTGATCGAGGAGTACAGCGACGATGCTTATCGGCTGGCCATCTCTCAGTTGGGTACCACCGACCTCGACATCCTCTCAGAGAACATCGGTGTGCAGAATCTCTGTTTCGTCTATGTGCTGAAGCGTGGCGGCGGCCCTGCCGAACTCTGTCAGATATACGACTGGCTCAACGGCTACGACTCCAGTAACATGGAGCTCGCCAAGGAACTGTTCTTGCAGGCCCAGAAGATTACGCCAGACTGAACTAAAAAAGGAATCGCCAAGTGCTTTACTGTAAGCTACTTAGCGATTTCTTCTGTTGGGGTACTCGACCAACTTCATATAAAAACGGGAAAAATTTGATGAGATTATAAGTGATGCAAACTCCGCTGATTTATAGGTGTTTGCGAAATACTGAAAATCTCACGAAATCACGGGAGATTATACTAATTTGCATTTATCACGGGAAAATCACGGGAAAAATTTGGTTATTTCCCGTGAAATTATTATCTTTGCACTGAATAATAAGAATAAGTCATCAAAATTTTAGAATTATGGCACAAATCGAGCTGAGATTATCGAGCAAGATTCAGAAAGAAACTGGCAGGAGTGAAATAATGATTCGCTTCTACCAAGGCAGTAAATTTGATTTTTACGCAAAGAGCGAGGTTTATGTAAATCCCGATTTTTTTGAGTATTATGTCAATCGAAGCAAGACAAAAGAAATGGGGGTTAGCCTCCCCGATAATGTCATTACTGCAACACTGGCCAAGGCAGAGCGGATGGGGTATGCCCTCCGAAAAAGTGGCGAAATCACCATTAGCAAGCGCATAGAAACGCCCGAAGTCAAGTATCACCGAGAGCAGGAGGCCAAAATAAACAAGCTCAAAGAGGTCATAGCCATCAAATTTGATGAGGCCGACAAGGATAATATCAACGGGGATTGGTTCAAGGAGATTGTAGATAGATTCAATCATCCCGAAAAATACATTACTGCCAAGGCGCAAGGGCAATCGTTCTATGAGCTGGGAGAGCAATATATCAAGAAAAGAGATTTGGCTGAATCTCATGCGCGAGTGTTCCGCGTACTCTTCAGAGCCGTCGCAAGGTATGAAGGATTTATTAGAGCTACCGATGCAACGCGAAAAAGTTTCTCCTTTGACATCGACACAATCACCAAAGATGACATCGAGGATTTTTCCGATTATCTCCGCAATGAGAAGAGCTTATCTGAAGAATACCCCTCCATCTTTGAAAAGCTACTGGATGAGTATCCCGTAGGAGTTCGCAAAGGGCGTGACAAACTGGAGGAACGGGGAGAGAATACCGTTATCAAAATGCGAACCCGTCTGAAATCACTCTTCATGTTTTTCTATGATGAGGGCAAAACCTCCAATCGCCCCTTTGATGGTGTGACAATCGGAACTGCAAAAGTTGGCACTCCCTATTATATCACCATCGAAGAGCGTAATAAGATTGCGGAGGCCGATTTGCAGGCAGCTTGGGAAACTATGGATGATGATTTCAAGAAGAAATGCAAAATGCCAATAAAGACGCTTATCTCCTGCCGAGATATATTTGTTTTCCATTGCCTCATAGGTTGCCGTGTGGGAGATTTGCTGAACCTTACCGAAAGGCATATACATGATGGCATACTGGTCTATACCCCTCACAAAACAAAAGACGGAGCAGATGCGATGCAAGCCCGTGTGCCTCTCCATCCAAAAGCCATTGCACTCATAGAGCAGTACAAAGGAGCCGACGCGAAAGGCCGTCTGTTTCCCTTCATTACAGCCCAAAAGTACAATGACGCTATCAAAGCGATATTCACTATGGCGGGAGTTACGAGGGATGTAGAAGTACGGAATCCTAAAACGGGGGAGAATGAAATTAGACCCATCAACGAAATAGCCTCCAGTCATCTCGCTCGCCGTACCTTTGTCGGCAATGCCTATTTCAAGGTACACGACCCGAATCTAATTGGCAAAATGAGCGGTCATGTGGAGGGCAGTAAGGCTTTCAAGAGGTATCGGAAAATTGAGGATGAAACGCTGAAGGAGGTTATCGACCTTATCGGATAGCCTCAACACATAAACAACGATGCTGGGTGCGGAGATTAACCATCTTTGCACCCTTTTCGTTTTCTTATAACTCAACGCATAATACTGCATCATTTGTTCTCTCATTATTATGTAAGTTTACATAAACATATCATTGTTAATATGTGTGTAATATTTTAAGTAAACAACATTATTTTGTTAAATGTTGTAATAAGAGTAAACTTTTCTAAGAAATTTGTTTGTTTGTTTACTTAAAAGTATTATCTTTGCGCTCAAATAACAAACAATAATATTTAATGAGTATGAACAAGAAGAGTTTAAACGAGTGCATCAATGAAGTATTGAGCAGCGAAATGGGTAATGTTGCAAAGCGCAATGAGCTAATCAAGTTAGGTTTGTGCGCACATGAGATTAAGATGCTTATTGCATCGGTCAGTACACCATCAGCAAGCAAGGGCGGTTTCTCTTTCTCTAAGCTAACATTTGGTGTCGAAATTGAGTGTTACAATGTCATTCGTGAAATGCTTATCGAAGCAAGCACCGCCAACGGCTTGCAGGTTCGCTCTGAGGGCTACAATCACAATGACAGCAGCAAGTATTACAAAATCGTATCTGATAGCTCTATTCAAGGCGACAATACAAATGAGGTCGTGTCGCCGATTCTCAAAGGCAAGAGAGGTTTATCAAGTCTGAAAGCGATATGCGATTCACTTGCAACCATAGACGCAAGAGTAAACAAATCCTGCGGCCTGCACATTCATATCGGTGCAAGTTCTTTGAGCGATGAGCATTACTGCCGTTTGGTTCGCAATTACCAAAAGTTAGAGCGTGTTATTGATACGTTTATGCCAATGAGCAGAAGAGGCAACAACAGCCGCTGGTGTCACACCCTGCAAGGTATCGACTTTAGCACTTGCACCAACAAAGAAGAGATTGCAGGCGCAATGAGTTACAACCGCTATTTCAAGGTGAACGCAATGAGCTATGAGCGTCACAAGACAATCGAGTTTCGCCAGCATAGCGGCACAACCGATTACGAAAAGATTTCAAATTGGATTCTCTTTCTTGCAAAGCTGGTCGAGTATTCATATAAGCACGAAATTGGCGAGTGCAATTCTATCGAAGAAATACCATTCTTGAAAGAGAGTGAAAAGTTATATTTCATCAATCGCCGTACTGCCCTCAACTAAGGGGCAGGCGGCTCAATACAAACCATCTAAGACGAAAATATTATGTGTGTGATATGTTATGTACCTGCGGGCGTGAAAATGCCACCTTATCGAATTATCAAGGCTATGCGACAAGCCAATCCTCACGGAATGGGATTCTGCACCCCAAGCCAATATGATAGAGGGGTAAACAATTTCGAGTCTTTCTATAAGAAACTGAAGAAGCGCAATATTGATGAGCCTTGCATTATGCACTTTCGCTATGCAACTCACGGCAGCATCAAGACAAGCAACTGCCACCCCTTTCGCGATGCAAAATTAGGGCTATACTTTGCCCACAATGGCATTTTACCGATTGAAGCGGCCAATGATAAGACCGACAGCGAAACGGCCTTCAGAAAGCGTTTTCTGCCCCTCATACGAAAGTACGGGCTGGATTCTAAAGAGCTTGATGATTCGGTGGAGGATATTTTGGGCTGCTCCAAGTTCATTTTCATGCAATGTAGCGAGCGGACAATCCGCGAGGGCAAAGGCGGCACTATTGAGAAAAATATCAATGTGAAGATGTACGGCAACTTTGAAGAATATGATGGCTGTTACTATTCAAATTTGAGATTCATCCCCTATCTGTGAGGGTATCATAGAGAATATTATTGTTTGTTCGGCCAGCCTTGTATGTGATATATGGGGCTGGTCTTTTTTGTGGCCATAGTTGGCAATTATAGCCCGTTGTTATCTCTTTTTTGCCGATTTTGTTACTTTCGAGAGATAAGTGAATACTTTGAAAAAGAAAACTCCGAAAATATTTGGATATGTCGCTAATTTTGCATCAGTGTTTCAGACGTGGGTGAAATGTCAGCCCCACCGATGAGGCAGGGCAAGGCGAGGGGCGGGCTGACATACGCCCCAAGCAGCCCAAAGTTAATGATTAACAATATGGAAGAAATCATCACATTAAAAGAGGTGGCACAACTTACAAAGCTCTCTACCTCCACCATCTACAAACTGACCCGTTCGGGCAAGCTCCCACACAGCAAGCCAAATGGGAAGAAATTGTATTATCGTCGAGCTGACATCATGGACTGGATGATGAGCGGTGAAAACAAGGAGGGTAAGGCATGAACATCAAAGAGTTATTATCAAGTGGTGCAAACGTCTCAATCGTAGTAACGCCTGCGGATTTGAAGGAGTTTGCGGTCAGCCTCATCCAAGAGACACTGGCCATGAAGCCCGAAGAGAAGCCTGCAGAGCAATACCTTTCTCCCGATGAGACAGCCACTTTGCTGAAGGTAAGCAAAAACACCCTTTGGCGATGGTCAAAGAGCGGGTATCTCTCCCCTATTAAGGTCGGGCGAAAGTCCGTTTACAAACTTAGTGAAATAAACCAAATAAGGCAATAGCAATGAAAAAAGTAAGTGTCAAATCTATGCAGTTGCTCGCCCTCCTACGGGATGGCGGTAAACATTCCGTGGCCGACATTATGAATCGGCTCTTCATAGGCGACCCAAGAAGCACCATCCGTAACCTCCGCGATAGCGGCATAGACATCAAAGATGAATGGGTGCCAAGTGTGAACGGAGGTAAGTTTAAGCGTTACTGGATTGAGGCGGGTGAAAAGAAATAAGCCTATCCTCCCTAAAGTATTCTAAAGATATGGCAATACAATTAAGCACAATACTGACCACAATAGAAGATTACAATCTCAAAACCACTGATGAAAGAGTGATGTTTGATTGGCTGGTGTGGTACTGCTCCCACAATCTGATTGGATATAGACACTCCATCTCCAAAATCCAAGAAGAATTGGGGATTGCACGGCATACGCAGGAGAGGATTATTGCCAAATTTACGGGAATGGGATTTTTGAATGTCAGTACATCTCAATTTGGAAGCCATAAATACCGCAAATTCTTCATTGGATTCGGTATATTGGCAAAGGATGAAGTATTATGCCAAATATTCAAGCCGCAAAGCAAACTTTATAAAGCCAACCAAAGTGCGTTTAAGGAGCTTGATAGGCTTCAGCGAAGTGCGCTTCGGCCATTCTAATTTCTCGTGTCGAAATCAACAAGTGAAATGATTCAGTTGCCGAAATCAACAAGTGACACCTGCTGAAATCAACAAGTGACACCTGCTGAAATCAACAACACAATAGAATAATAACACAAGGAAAGTTAAACAAGGGATATATGTCGCGCAAAATGAATTTTGCGCTACGCTCTCTAAAGAATATGTTAGGAGAAAAAGAGACGATAATCGGGCAAGTAGTCGGCAAGGCCAACAATTATATGGCAGTACCTGACGGCAGCGGAGGTCGGCGTATCATCAAGAACGATGCCATACGGCAGTATGAGCGGAGTTTCAAGAGACAATGCCGAATTTACCGCGACAAGCTCATAGACCGCGCCTTTCGCCTCCATATTGTTGTTTATCACGGCAGCAGCCGCTATGACCTCGACAACTCCATCAAGACGATACTCGACTGTCTCCAGTACTCCAATGCCATTAAGGATGACAATCTTTGTATGGGCATCAATGCGGAGAAACGAATTGATAAGAGAAATCCGCGAGTTGTGTATGCGATAGAAGAATTTGAGCCGAGATTGTTTTAGTAGAATAGAGAATGTTCATGTTTAGATAACGCTCCGCAAGGGGCAAAGTATTAACAATTCTAATTTTGCAAAATTATGAGAAAATGTGATTGGACTGATGTCCGCGACGCACTCCAAGAGTGCAAGGGCGATGTTTCTGCCGTCCGTAATCAGATGCAGAAGAAATGGCCTGCGGAGGATGTGACCGCCGCCATCAAAGAGTTTAACGAGAAAGTCGATGATGCCCAAGTCGAGGAAGCCCGATGGAGACAGCTTAACGCATACGAGCGCGGCCAAGCGGCAGATGTGGCCATCCTCGAAAAGAACGGCAAGAAGATAGCCGACGTTATCCGAGCAGGAGGCAAGCCCGTTCAAAGCGCCGCTGATGTAGAGGCCGCAAAGAGGGTAATTGCAGCGATGGAGGGCAACAAGTAAACGAGGATGGACATATCTGAAAATGCTATGCTCTCCGCTTAAATGTCAAGTCTTAACGCGCACACGCGCACGAAGCTGAATGTCCATGTATTACATAATCGCTCCGTAAGGGGCAAAGTATTAACAATTAAAAATGAGAATTATGAAAAAAGTAGCAATCATTTTCAAGGAGATTGATGACACCTCAGAGGTTTCCACTAAAGGAGGCATCATTAGTGCAGTAAACGTCGATGTTCAGAAGGTGAATGAGAAAATCGACGCTTTGAAAAAAGCCAAGGCCATTAAGGAGGGCGATGCCCTCGATGAGCTACAGAAGGCATTGAAGAGCGTGGAGCCGCTTTCTGATGCGGTTGTTCCAGTTGTGGTATGGGATAACTAAATCATCGTCCATTGTTTTACTTCGGGGGGTGAGCCTCATCGGTTCGCCCCTCCTTTACTAAAAACGTGTGTATCATAAAAAAAACAAATAATGCCGTTCAAATTTAATAAATACTATCTCAAATCTGCTGAGGATTCGCTTTTTGCAATAAGGCACGCAGTACGAGGAAAAGCGAACAACGTTTATGGGCCAGTAGCAAGAGTCAAATGGGATATACAAGCAAAGAGTGTGCAAGAGCTTTTCCCTTACATTTCCTTAGAACCATCGGGACACGGAGGCATCTTTGCAATTGAATTGGATTACTTCCTATCAACTGATATTGCATTCTTTGACAAGGAGATTTGGGGAAGAGTAGAAAAAGAAAAAGAACTGGTTTTCCTGCTGGAGTTTTCATCCGTAGATGTCGTATCAAGAAATCAAAATGGAGAAATCGCATTAAGGCAATGTAATGTCGTGTGGTATGGAAATCTCCGCGAGATAACATCTGATTATGTCAAATTCTTCACTCCCCTTATGAAGGATTTCTGCGAAATGAAAAAAGAAATGCCACTGACGGAGGGAATAAAAATCACCAATTTCTATGAGGAAATTTATTCCATTATAAGATATTATCATCATTTGCCATCAAAAACTTGTGATTTAATAGAATTGACGCTTCTTTATGCAATGACATTAAGAGTGTATGATGAGGGAAGAATGAGCGTCAGGATTGTTCATTGGTATTCTTTGTTAAGACCGCTGATTCCTACAGACATTAGTGAGAATTTGGTAAACGAAAGAATTTCAAGAACTGAGGGTGAGACGGGAATAGAATTATCTCCCGAAGAAAAAAGAACCTTATATTTAGCCCTTACAAATAATGGTGAGAATGAAGATGTAAGAATGATGATAGATGCGTTTCACATGGCAGAGGATGCTATGGGAGTCAAAAAAATGGTATATAGAGATGCACTATCAAACGCAGGGCGCTATGCAATAATGGTTAATGGAGATAGAAGAATACGCCATCATAATAGAGTTTATTCCCAAAATGAAATAGATAAGATTAATGATGAAAAAATACGCTCATTTGTTAGGGAGATTGTAAAACTTGGTGCAACGTCAGACATTCATGGTATCTCCCATTGGATGAGAGTTGAGTTCTTTGGGGTGGTGTTATGTGGAGAAATTAAGGATGCGGATTTTGAAGTCGTGAAATGGTTCGCTTATCTCCATGACTGCAGACGGCAAAATGATGGCGCCGATATTGAGCACGGGAAGAGAGCTGCTGATTACATAGACAACATTCGGCAAAAATATCTTTATCATCTCACCGATTCCCAAATTGACAAACTAAAAACCGCTTGCGCCCTCCATACAACCACCCATAAGACGGGTGATTCTACGATAGATGCTTGTTTCGATGCAGACCGACTTGATTTGCAAAGGGTGGGAATTAAACCAGACCCTGCGAAGATGGCAACTGAGGCTGGAGCGAAAATGGCTCACATTGATAGTGAAGTTCTTTTGTCGAGTGCAAAGCATTTTACATATCAATTTGAATGATGAACACACAAGAGCCCTGTCTTATATCGCGCACACAAGAGCTGCCACTACCCATCACGGGCAATGGTCGCCAAACATTCTATTCTATATGGAAACTAAAAACTCATAGCTATGATTTTGCAGCCGCCAGTTGTGTTGCTTGTGTGGCCATTCAAGAAGTTGAGCCTCATCTTTGCGGAGGCGTATTCTCGGCTGTTAGCTCTGCCCTGCTTCATTAGTGCAATCATTTGGTCAATAATTGCGCTTCGTTCCTTATCGCGGTTTATCTCTCGCTCTAAATGTTCTATTTTGTCGGCAATCATATTCTTTGATGTCTGTGCAGGGGCTTTCACCCCTGCGGGTTAATACTATGCGATGCTGATTAGATTTGCTTTCTTGAAACACCGCCAATCGGCTTTCTCGGTGTCGTAGTACACTTGACAGCTATCATTGCGCTTGCGGTCGCTGCCCTGCGTAGGTGGTACGATGTTTTCTGCGAGTGTGCCGAAAGCCTCACGGATTGAGCCGTCAATCTTGCGAAAGTAGAAACGGACAATCTTTGTCGTCATTGCCTTGCGAAGTTTGAAGTTTGCCCAAGCCACTTTCAAAGCCTCTGCCATTGTGTAGCCGTTTTTGCGAACGAATGACCAAGCGGCAGTCATTATCTCGCTCATCTGATTCTTAATCTTGATACTCATGTTCTTTATTCTTATTAGTGAAACAATGTTTGTTTTCTAAGTGCAAAGATAATACTTTTAAGTAAACAAATCAAATATTTTTCTCGAAAAGTTTACTCTTATTACAACATTTAACAAAATAGCGTTGTTTGCTTAAAATATTACATACAAATTAACAATAATACTTATAATAAAACTTTTTTCTTAAAAAATTTGGTAGTATAGAAAAAACACCGTATCTTTGCAGTTGAATTTTAATAAAACAAGAATTATGGATATAAAATCAGTCATTAAGAAGCACGGGTACACTCTCGAAAAGGTTGCAAGTGAATGGAAGGGCAAAGATGGCAAACCTATAACGAAGGGTGCGCTATCAAAGAGCATTAACAACAATCCTACAATAGCAACCTTGCAGGGTATTGCAGATGTTATCGGGTGTAAGGTGGGCGATTTCTTTAGTGATGAAATTAACCCACAATCTCCGACAATCATCTGCCCGAATTGCGGCAAAGAGATAACTATCAAAGTCGAGTGATATGATACAGCCAACGAAAGAAAACACTCTCTATCTCCCCATCAAGCAGTCATACTTCGATGCCATCATTGAAGGCACCAAGAAAGATGAAGAGCGCGAGGTGAAAGAGGGCATCACGTCCAGCCGCTATCTGCTGAAGGATGAGCAAGGCAATCTCCAGCTCAATCCCGACGTGACCGAGCAGGGCAAAAAGTATTTTGTCGATGACTACAACGGCGGCAATTTCCCGTTTATCCCAAAGCCTTACAAGTATCTCTCCCTCGCGGTTGGATATAGTCGAGAGCGAGACACGGCACTTGTAGAGGTTACTGACATCACATACAAGCAGGGCAAGCTATTCGGCAACCCTCCCAAGTTCTGCTGGTGGGTGCAAGTGTTCCATCTTGGCAAGATTGTAGAGGTTCATCGTAAATCATAGAGACATGACACACTGACCAACATTGGCTGGAGCGTTTTGCTGGGAAGCAATGACGCTCTTTTTTTTGCTCAATCTCCCATTTGGGATGATGAAGGGTGCAAAATGAAAAACGGAGGGCAAAGAAAATCTTCTCCAAAAAATCAAGCCTCAACGCGCACACGTGCCTGCGCGAAGGCAATCTCCTTATATATAAATGCTAAGTGAAATATATTAGAGAGTTGACCGTATCAATCTCCCCAATTATTCTTACCTTTGCATCAACCGTATCCATCTTTCCTTTAGAATACGCTGACTTATCAGAGAGCATTCTTGTTATTGAGTAGCAAGGATGCTCTTTTTGCTCAATCTCCCTTTTGGGATTAGATATAATATCTATTTTTGATGCAATCTCCCCAGCTGTCAGTTAGATTTTTCCTCTAAAAAATGCTCAATCTCCCTTTTGGGATTATGAAAGGGTCAAGATAAAAATGGAGGGTCGAAAAAAGCTAAAATCAGTTAGATGATTACAACATTATTTAGAGTTTGAAATGGCTACAAAAACATTATCACGGGAAAATCACGGGAAAAATTAGGCAAAGAAAAAGCCAACCGCCTCATTATCAAGCGATTGGCATTTTTGCTTGTTGGGGTACTCGGACTCGAACCAAGAATGACAGGACCAGAATCTGTAGTGTTACCATTACACCATACCCCAATGTCAATTACCAATCAGAACACCCTTGTTCCGTTTTGCGGGTGCAAAGGTACTACTTTTTCTGGAATCACCAAAACTTTTCGCAGGTTTTTTTAATTAAATACCCAATTTTTCCTAATTTATTTTGCATTTCGCATGATTTGCAGTACCTTTGCAGACTAAATATAAATATAATATGAGTGAACTCGTCAAGACGATTATAGAAGCCATTCAGGAAAAGAAGGGCGAACGTATTGTGGTAGCTGACCTGACGAAGATCGGAGGCAGCATCAGCAGCTATTTTATCATCTGTCAGGGTAATTCGACCACCCAGGTGGAGGCTATTGCCGATTCGGT
>JAEETC010000037.1 GCA_016286585.1 Prevotella sp.
GTCACTCTGGTCACTTCACGATGGCATACGAGCATCTCGACGATTGCTTGCTCTGCCAGTTCCTCAATCTCATTTACACAACAACAGCGACCTTAACGGTTGCCATTCCTGTCTGTCTTACAGTACGGATAGCTGTAAGTAACACAAACACGGTTATTTGTGAGGTAAGACAGAACGACTCCACCCGTGCCCCTCCTTTCATTCTGTAAACCAGAAGACCATACACATTATTTATTATTAAAACAGACATACAGAATGAAGAAGACTATATTCATCCTGTCGTTGTTATGTATAGGCATAACTGCGACAGCACAAGAACACCATCAGCACCATGGACATATCCATCCTATGGACTCCACCGACGTATTCTTCCGTCACCTGAAGCTTAATGAGCTGGTAGTGACAGGCGTCACAGGAGATACAAAGCTGAAGAACTCTACGGCTCCGATCTCCATTGTCTCTGGCAAGGAATTGCGGCAGACCACCTCCACGAACATCATCGACGCCATCGCCAAACAGCCTGGTGTTGCACAGATTACCACGGGCAGCGGCATCTCCAAGCCCATCATCCGCGGCCTTGGATATAACCGCATCATCGTCATGAATGAAGGCATAAGGCAGGAAGGCCAGCAATGGGGCGACGAACACGGCATCGAGATCGACGGTCAGAACGTGAACTCGGTGGAGATTCTGAAAGGGCCTGCCTCGCTGATGTACGGCAGCGATGCCATGGCCGGTGTGCTCATCCTTCACGGAGCACCCATACTGCCCGAAGGAGAGATGAAGGCTACCGTCAGCACGGAATATCAGACGAACAACGGACTCTTCGACTACTCCCTCAACTTCGCCGGTCATCAGAAGGCGTTTGTATGGGATGCCCGTTTCACCGACAAGATGGCTCACGCCTACAAGAACAAGTACGACGGCTACGTGCCTGGCTCCCAGTTCAAGGAACGTGCAGGCCGTCTGATGCTCGGTATAAACCAGCCATGGGGCCACTCCCACCTGATAGGCACCATCTACCACCAGACACCGAGCATCATCGAGGGAGAGCGCGACGAGTCGACAGGCGATCTGGAATGCACTTCAAGCGATGTGAAGACTTACTCCAAAGCCCTGCCTTTCCAGCAGATCTGGCACTACAAGACCGTTTGGGACAACTCCTTCAACCTTCCCAAAGGCTGGTTGAAGGCTATCGTCGGCTACCAGCAGAACCAACGCCAGGAGTTTGAAGAGAGCGCCGACGAGTATGAGATCTATTTCAAGCTCCACACCGTGACCTACGATGTGCGCTATCTCTCACAGGAATTTGAAGGCTGGAAGGTGGCTGGCGGCGTGAACGGCATGTGGCAGCAGTCGCTGAACCTCGGCGAAGAGTCGCTCATACCCGAATACAACCTCTTTGACATCGGCGGCTATGCCACCGTCAGCAAGTCGTTCGATGCTCTGACGCTCAATGGCGGCCTTCGCTTTGACAACCGTCACATCAACTTCCACTCCCGCAACTTCAACGGTGTAACGGGCAGCATCGGAGCCGTATGGAACCTCTGCCAGCACACAAACCTCCGACTGAACGTGGCCCGTGGCTTCCGTGCGCCGAACATGAGCGAACTAGGATCCGACGGTATCCACGAGGGCACGCTGCGCTACGAGATCGGCAATTCAGATTTGAAGCCCGAATACAGCTGGCAGGCAGACCTCGGCATCGACCTCTCATCCGAACTCATATCCTTCCAGGCAGCGCTGTTCGCCAACCGCATCGAGAACTACATCTTCTCAAAGCGCGTCAATACCGTCATGGAAGAAGGCTATCTCACCTATCAGTACACCCAAGGCGATGCCCGACTTCTGGGCTTCGAGGCAGGCTTCGACTTCCATCCCATCCATCAGGTGCACTTCGAGAACACCTTCTCGTTCGTCGATGCCCGACAGTTGCATGCCAGCGAAGACGCCAGATATCTGCCGATGACCCCTGCCCCTCGCTGGACTTCAGAACTGAAATACGAACTGACGCATCACGGTCACACGGTCTTTAACAACACCTTCGTGGCCTTGGGGCTGGAGTGCAACCTCGCGCAAAACCATTATTATAAGGTGGATGATACCGAGACACGCACACCGAGCTATACGCTGCTCAGTCTGTCGGCAGGAACAGACCTGAACATTCACAAGAGAAAAGTGGCAGAAATCTACGTGACGGCCGAGAACCTGCTGAACCGTGCCTATCAGAACCACCTGAGCCGCCTGAAGTATTGCGACATCAACAATGCGACAGGACGTCAGGGTGTCTACAACATGGGGCGCAACGTCGTGTTCAAGCTCATTATCCCGATAGAGCTCTAACATAAAAGCCTCGCCAGTTGGCGAGGCTTTTTTCGTATTTAGAGGTTTGCCAATTCTATGACTTTATCGATAGCGGCACTCAAGCCATCGACATTCTTACCTCCGGCCTGAGCGAAGTGAGGCTGTCCGCCACCGCCGCCCTGCATCAGCTTGGCAGCTTCGCGCACCAACTGTCCGGCATTCAAGCCGTGATTCTTCACCATATCGTCGCTGAGCATCACGTTCAGCATTGGCTTATTGTCATAGACGGAACCGATGACACAGACCAGGTTCTCGGATACCTGTTCACGGATCTTGAACACCAGATCCTTGGCAGCATTCGGCATCATCGGCAACTGGGACTTGACAACCGTCACGCCATTGATCGTACGGGCCTTGCCGACAAGTTCGCCAGCCAAAGCCTGCACGCGCTGAGCCTGGAACTGTTCAATATCCTTCTTCATGGAGTCGTGCTCCTCGATATACTTGGCAATCACGCCCTGCAGGTCCTTGGCATTGTTGAAGAACGAGCGGACAGCCTTCAGCATATCCTCTGTCATATAAAGCAGTTCCTCGCACTCACGGCCAGTCTTGGCCTCGATGCGGCGGATGCCTGCTGCCACAGAACTCTCGGAGACGATCTTGAAGAAGCCGATCTTACCCGTTGCCTTGGCATGGATACCACCGCAGAACTCGCACGACGGTCCGAAGCGCACTACACGCACCTTGTCGCCATACTTCTCGCCGAAGAGAGCGATGGCACCGAGTTTCTTGGCCTCGTCGAAAGGCACCTCGCGATGCTCGTCAAGAGGGATATCCTGACGGATCATATCGTTCACCATGCGCTCCACCTGACGAATCTCCTCGTCTGTGACTTTCTGGAAGTGAGAGAAGTCGAAACGCAGGGTGTCAGGCGACACGAACGAACCCTTCTGCTCCACATGGTCGCCCAAAACCTGCTTCAGCGCATAGTCGAGCAGGTGGGTAGCGGTATGGTTGGCGGCAGAGGCATCGCGCTTGTCAGTATCCACACAAGCCATGAACTGGGCTGTGGGATCCTTTGGCAACTGCTTGACGATATGTACCGTCTGGTTGTTCTCACGCTTGGAGTCGATGATCTCGACGGTCTCGGCCTCGTTGCAGATGACACCACAGTCACCCACCTGACCACCCATCTCGCCATAGAACGGTGTATAGTCGAGCACGAGCTCATAGAACTCGTTCTTCTTCTGCGTCACCTTGCGATAGCGCAGGATATGGCACTCATATTCCGTATAGTCATAGCCCACGAACTGCTGCTCGCCCTGAGCCAGCTCCGTCCAGTCTGAATTCTCGACGGCAGCGGCATTACGGGCGCGCTCCTTCTGCTTCTGCATCTCAACGTTGAACTGCTCCTCGTTGACGGTGAAGCCATTCTCGCGACAGATGAGCTCTGTCAGGTCGAGGGGGAAGCCATAGGTATCGAAGAGACGGAAGGCCTGAACGCCATCCAGCTCCTTCTCACCCTTGCCCTTCATCTCCTCCATCGCCTTGTCGAGCAGGGATATACCCTTATCGAGTGTGCGCAGGAAAGCGTCTTCCTCTTCCTTCATCACCTTCGAAATCAACTGCTGCTGGGCCTTGAGCTCTGGGAAGGCATCGCCCATCTCATAAACCAAGGTGGGCACGAGTTTGTAGAGGAAGCTCTCTTTCTGACCCAGGAACGTGTAGGCGTAGCGGACGGCTCTTCTCAAGATACGGCGGATGACATAGCCGGCCTTCGCATTTGAAGGCAGCTGGCCATCGGCGATAGAGAACGACACAGCACGGAGGTGATCGGCGCAAACACGCATAGCCACGTTGATCTGCTCCTGAGCACTAGTCTCTCTAGTCGTACTAGTCTGACTAGCCTCTTCCTCGAAGGTCGTATATTTCAAACCTGTAATCTGCTCCTCGGCCTTGATGATGGGCTGGAAGATGTCCGTATCATAGTTCGAGTGCTTGCCCTGCAACATGCGGACGAGGCGCTCGAAGCCCATACCCGTATCGATGACGTTCATCGAGAGCTTCTCGAGCGAGCCGTCGGCCTTGCGGTTGAACTGCATGAACACGAGGTTCCAGATTTCGATCACCTGGGGATCGTCCTGATTCACGAGCTCACGACCACTCTTGCCAGAAGCTGCACGCTGCTCAGGAGTTCGAGAGTCGACGTGGATCTCAGAGCAGGGACCGCAGGGGCCTGTGTCGCCCATCTCCCAGAAGTTGTCGTGCTTGTTGCCGTTGATGATATGGCTCTCGGGTACGTGCTTGGCCCAATACTTGGCGGCCTCGTCGTCGCGAGGGATATTCTCCTCAGGCGAGCCCTCGAAGACCGTCACGTAGAGATCCTCTGGATTCAGCTTGAGCACATCCACGAGATACTCCCAGGCCATGTCGATGGCACCCTCCTTGAAGTAGTCGCCAAACGACCAGTTGCCGAGCATCTCGAACATGGTGTGGTGGTAAGTGTCGTGTCCCACTTCCTCCAGGTCATTGTGCTTGCCGCTGACGCGGAGACATTTCTGGGTGTCTGCACGGCGGCGAGGCTCTGGGTCGCGGGTACCTAGTATAATATCTTTCCACTGGTTCATACCAGCGTTGGTAAACATCAGCGTGGGGTCGTCCTTGATGACCATAGGGGCTGAGGGCACGATGGCGTGCTGCTTCGACTCGAAGAATTTCTTGAAAGAGTCGCGAATCTCGTTGGCTGTCATTTGCATTCTGTGATTATTCCGTTTTACTATTTGGCCTGCAAAGGTAAGTCTTTTTCCCGAGATAACCAAAGGTTATCACGCTTTTTTAAACTAAAGCCTCATGGAGTGCCCATGCTTCGGATGGTAAATTGTCTTTACATTCCGAGACACCCCAGACTAAGCCCTGACTTTAGATAGACTAAAGTGGGAGTTTACTTAGCCTAAACTCCGACTTTACTGCCTGTAAACTCCCATTTTACTTAGTCTAAAGTCCAAACCCTCATAACCTCCTGTCTGTCAGACAGATACGGAAACCACGAGAAAACACGAAATATCCTTACATTTTTACATCAGAAAAACCACTTCGAAGCAAAAAAAAACTTAATTCATCGTTATTCTCGCCGAAAATGCTTACCTTTGCAGCAGAAAAGCTAAAGACCAATAAGAATGGACGACGAAATCAAGGACGACGAGATTTTGGAACAGCAGGAGTCGGAAGGGGCGCAGGAAGGCCACTCCGACTATAAGCCCGTGAACCGCTTCGATGCTGCCGCCGTGCACCATCTGAGCGGCATGTATCAGAACTGGTTCCTCGACTATGCCAGCTACAGCATTCTCGACCGAGCCGTTCCCCACTTGGAGGACGGCCTGAAGCCCGTGCAGCGACGCATCCTCCACTCGATGAAGCGCATGGACGACGGCAGATATAATAAGGTGGCGAACATCGTGGGACACACCATGCAGTTCCACCCTCACGGCGACGCCTCTATCGGCGACGCCCTTGTACAGCTGGGACAAAAGGACCTGCTCATCGATACCCAGGGAAACTGGGGCAATATCCTCACAGGCTCTTCGGCTGCTGCTCCGCGATACATCGAGGCCAGACTCTCGAAGTTTGCCCTCGACACCGTCTTCAACCCCAAAACCACAGAGTGGAAGATGTCGTACGACGGCCGCAACAAGGAGCCCATCACCCTGCCCGTGAAGTTCCCGCTGTTGCTGGCACAGGGCGCAGAGGGCATTGCCGTCGGACTGTCCACGAAGATCATGCCCCACAACTTCTGCGAGATCTGCGATGCAGCCATCGCCTATCTCCACGACCAACCCTTCCAGCTCTATCCCGACTTCCCCACCAGCGGCAGCATCGATGTCTCCAAGTACAACGACGGCCAGCGGGGAGGCTCGATAAAGGTGCGTGCCAAAATAGAGAAAATCGACCAGAAGACGCTCGTCATCCGCGAGATACCCTTCTCCAAGACCTCCGAGACGCTGCAGGACTCTATCGTCAAGGCCGTAGAGAAAGGCAAGATCAAGGCCCGCAAGGTGGAAGACCTGACGGCCGCCAACGTCGAGATACAGGTGCACCTCGCTCCTGGTGTCTCATCTGACAAAACCATCGATGCCCTCTATGCCTTCACCGACTGCGAGATCAGCATCTCGCCCAACTGCTGCGTGATCGAGGACAATAAGCCTAAGTTCCTCACCGTCAGCGACGTGCTCCGCCACTCGACGGACCGCACGAAAGACCTCATCCGCCAGGAACTCGAGATCCGCAAAGGCGAGCTGCTCGAACAGTTGCACTTCTACTCATTAGAGAAGATATTCATCGAGGAGCGCATCTATAAAGACAAGAAATTCGAACAGGCCCCCACCATCGACGCCGTCTGCGAGCATATCGACGAACGGCTGACACCCTACTACCCTTCCTTTATCCGTGAGGTGACCAAGGATGACATCCTGAAATTGCTGGAAATCAAGATGCAACGCATCCTGAAGTTCAATAAGGACAAAGCCGACGAGCTGATGGCCCGCCTCAAGGCAGAGATCGAGGAGATTGACCGCGACCTGGCCAACCTCGTGGAAGTGACCGCCAACTGGTTCCAGTTCCTCAAGGACAAATACGGCAAAGACCATCCGCGACTCACCGAGATCCGCAACTTCGACACCATCGAGGCCTCGAAGGTGGCCGAAGCGAACCAAAAGCTGTATATCAACCGCACGGACGGCTTCATCGGCACAGGGCTGAAGAAGGATGAGTTCGTGTGCAACTGTTCTGACCTCGACGACATCATCATCTTCTACAAAGACGGCAAGTACAAGATCATCCGCGTGGCAGAAAAGGTGTTCGTGGGCAAGAACGTGCTCTATCTCAACGTCTTCAAGAAGAACGACTCGCGAACGATCTACAATACCGTCTACCGTGATGGTAAGAAGGGATACTGCTTCATCAAGCGCTTCAACGTGACGAGCATGACCCGCGACAAGGAGTACGACCTCACGCAAGGCACGCCTGGCTCGAAGGTGATGTACTTTACAGCCAACCCCAACGGCGAGGCAGAGATCATCAAAGTGACCCTCGACCCGAATCCGAAGCTCAAGAAAATCTTCGTCGACAAGGACTTCTCGGAGGTGATGATCAAGGGCCGCACGTCGAAAGGCAACCTGCTGACGAAGTTCCCCGTGCATCGTATCGGACTGAAGAGTCACGGGCACTCCACCCTCGGAGGACGGAAGGTATGGTACGACCCCGATGTAAACCGTTTGAACTACGACGAGCACGGCCGACTGCTGGGCGAGTTCTACGACGAAGACCAGATACTGGTCGTTTTGAAGAATGGCGAGTGCTATCTCTCGTCATTCGACCTGAACACCCACTTCGAAGAGAACATCCTGCGCATCGAGAAATACGACTCCGACAAGGTATGGACGGCCATCCTCTACGATGCAGACAATCAAGGTTATCCCTACATGAAGCGATTCCTGATGGATGCCACGAAGAAGAAACAGAACTGGCTGTCGGATAATCCCGTCTCACAACTCATCCTGCTGACAGACACCGTCTACCCGCTCATCAAGGTGACCTATGGAGGCGCTGACGAGTTCCGCGGATCGGAGGAAATCGATGCCGAGCAATTCATCGCCGTCAAAGGCTACAAGGCCAAGGGCAAGCGACTGACCACCTGGCAGATTGAAAGTATCGAGGAGTTGCCGCCAACCCGATTCCCAGAGCCCCCAGAGACGCCAGAAGAGCCAGACATCCAGGAAACCTCGGATGAGCAGGATGAGCAGGAAGTTCCTGAAGAGCCCATTGAGCCTTCTCCCTCATCTGCTCCTACCGCCACCAAGGAATTAAGCCTTTTCGATGATGAAGAATAAGATCGTTGCATTGCTTATCTGTCTGGTGCCGCTGGTATCCTATGCCCAGGAACCAACCTCGACACATCTGGTTGGCATCGGGAACTCGCGTATTCTCGACACCTACATCACACCAGAGAAGTTCTCTGGTTTTGGCTTGTCCTATTTATATATTAAGGAACGCGCGAAGCCCGTCAAGCGGTGGAACAACATCATCGAACACGAGATAGACCTCTCATCCACCAAAGACCGCAGCGGCGATGCCAATATGATGGAGGGCAACTACAACCTCTACTGGGGGCGCTATCGTCAATGGCAGTTCTTCGGCGACCGTCTGCAACTGCAGGCGGGAGGACTCGCCAATGCCAACCTCGGATTCCTCTACGACATGACCGGCTCGAACAATCCCGCTCAAGCCAGAATCAGCGTGAACGTGATGCCAGCAGCCATAGCTACCTACCGTTTCCCACTGTTCAAGAAGCACTTCCAGCTCCGTTACGAACTCAACGTGCCCCTCGTGGGAGTCATGTTCAGCCCCAACTACGGACAGTCGTACTATGAGATCTTCAATCGCGGCAACTACGACCACAACATCGTACCCACCACCTTCGTCAGCGCCCCCACCTTCCGGCAGATGCTGACGGTCGACTGGCGATGCTCAGGGAAATGGTCGATCAGAGCCGGCTATCTGGGTAACTACCAGCAGGCTCAAGTGAATAACCTGAAGCAGCACATCTATGCCCATCGTGTGATGATAGGCTTCGTGCGCTACTTCCCTAATCCGTCACAACCATGAGAAAAGTCAAGTTCCATATTTCCCGCCTGTCCCTGCTTGTCCTGCTGGCCCTCTCTCCACTTGTCAACTCCTGTGTTGACGAGGAGGAATTCCCGGATACGGCGCAGGGCAATTTCGAGGCCCTTTGGAAGATCATCGACGAGCATTACTGCTTCTTCGACTATAAGCAGCATGAATATGGGCTGGACTGGAACGCCGTATATAATAAATATAAGGTACGCGCGAGGGAGGAAGCTGACGGGTATCAACTGTTCGAAGTGCTCACAGACATGCTGGCAGAGCTGCGCGACGGCCACGTGAACCTCTACTCGTCTTTCGATAACGGCCGATACTGGAGTTGGCATGAGGATTATCCCTCGAATTTCAGCGACACGTTGCAACGGAAATACCTCGGAACAGACTATCGCATCGCCTCTGGCATGTACTATCGTATCCTTGACGACAACATAGGCTATATGTATTACGCCAGCTTCACCAACCCCATTGGCGACAGCGGACTAAACGAGATCTTCAAATATTTTGCCTTCTGTAATGGACTCATCATTGATGTCCGAGACAACGGAGGAGGCAACCTGACTAATGCCGAACAGTTGGCTGCACGGTTCTGCAATGAGAAGACACTCGTGGGCTATCTGCAACACAAGACGGGCAAAGGGCATAACGACTTCTCGGAGATGGAACCGCAATATATCGAACCTTCCTCCAACCTCAGGTGGCATAAGAAGGTCGTCATACTGACAAACCGAAGTGTATTCAGCGCAGCCAACGACTTCGTCAAGTACATGAAATGCTTCCCAAATGTTAAAACTGTTGGTGATAAGACAGGAGGCGGAGGCGGACTACCGTTCACCAATTCATTGCCAAACGGGTGGACGGTAAGATTCTCGGCATGTCCCTCCTACGACAAGGACCGTCGTCAGGTGGAGTTCGGTATCGCACCAGACTATGCCGTCGCCCTAAAAGACGAGGATTTCGTCAAGGGAGATGACACTTTGATAGAATTTGCCCGAAAACTTTTGGCAGAATGAAAATTATTTCGTACCTTTGCACCCGTTTTGGGCCTAAAGCCCGAATACAGAGCGTTCTTTCGCGCCTGTGGCGGAATTGGTAGACGCGCCAGACTTAGGATCTGGTGTTTCACGACGTGCAGGTTCGAGTCCTGTCAGGCGCACCAATCATAAAAAAAGACCAAAAAAAGGTGATAAATACGCAACAAACCTGCAAAAACGGCAGAAAATTGATGTTTTTTATAAAAAAAATTAAATTTTTCTTGCAAATATAAAAATAATTGCCTAATTTTGTCACCGATTTATATAAATACGTTACGTGATATATCAATATTAAATGTTTAATTATAATTTTAAGTTCAAATGAAAAAGAAATTTATCAATGGATTCTTGATGGTAGCATTGCTTTTTGCTGCTACATCATCATTTGTATCTTGCAAGGACAACATTGACGACGAGATCTCGCCGATCTATAATGCTCTTGCACAGAGAAGCGCCGATCTGCAGGCACAGATTGACAGCCTGAAGAAGGTGATTGTCGAAATTCAAACCACGCAGAATAATCTTATTCAGCGTTTCGACACTATCGTCTCCTGTCATTGCTCGCACCATACAGACACAATTTGGTGCAAATGTGACACGACTGGTTGCCCATGCAATCAGGGAGGTTGCACCTGTGACTCGACACAGCACCGCATCGATACTTTATACATCGATTCTGTAGCCAAGGTAAACCTGGCCAAGTACGATTCTATGTTGACTGTGATTAACCAGCAGATTATCAATCAGTCTGTATCTATTGATTCAATCAAGAATGTTCTGAACTTCATTGACAACCGCCTCAATGGTATGAGCGACTCTATCAATTACCTGTACAATCAAATCGCCCTGATTTGGGAGAAGTTAAACAGCTTTGTACTGGGTGACTTCATTACAGGTGTTGATATTGATGGTACAAGGAACGATGTCTTTGGTATTTTGAATCTTCCTGGTGTTCAGTCTAAAGCATTGGCTGCATACTATGGTACTAACGACAACACTATTGACAAGTTCCCCTATGCAGGTTATGACTTCAACGTAGGAGGTAGAGAGTTTGCAAGCTATCTGGAGAAGGACGAACTGCCCTACAAAGATTTTGTCACATTCGATGGTGATTTTATTACAGACACTTATGGAAATGCCGGTCAGGTATTCTTTACTGTAAACACCACGAACTACGAGAATCTTGACATCACTAAGTTCACAAATATTACTGTTGAGAACAGCGCAGGTGAGATTTCTCCCGTTAAGCTCGGCAATATCCGCAAGTCAAGTGCAAGAATTATTTGGGGTCTCGGTAAGCAGTTCTACGTTGAAACCGGAAACAAGACTGACAATGGTTTCTATGTAGCAGATGCCACTATCTCTGAGAAGGATCTGGATGCCACCAGGTTTGGATTTGAGAAGTTCATCGACCTTAAGAAGCTGCAGAACGAGCTCAGAAGCCGTATCGATGACATCCGTGCAGTTGAAGGTGAGAATGGAGACGTTTCTCGGACTGCTAAATTTAAGAACTTCATCAGAGAGTGTGCAGGTTTGGTATTTGGTCTCTTCCAGCCCGGTTTGACCGATAATGACTACAAGACCAATGCTTCATATTCTCCTCAGAGACTGGCATTCTATGCTGACAACAACGGTAAGCTTGTGAGAAAGGGTCAGACTAGAATTGAGCTGATGACCACCGCTGTGAAGCCTCTGTCATACAACACCTTCTGGGAGTATGAGAAAACTAAGGATGGTAACTGGATTATCGAAGAGCAGTTAGAGAAGGCGATTTCCAGAATCGCACAGGAGATTAAGGAAAGATGGGGCGGCATGGGTATTTCTGCCAAGATTGTTAGCCTCAATGAGAGCGAGAAAACCGTTACTCTTCAGTTCAACAGCAAAACAGAAACAATTGTAGTTAGCAGCACACAGTATTGGGATGACCTGAAGAAAGCCATCGATGCTAATGGTGGACTGGATGTGGTTAACTGGAAACTTGCTAAGTTGCTTTCAACATACTCATTGGGTCAGGCAGCCACCTCAGCTGCAGAGCGTATTAACACATATCTGGATAAGGCTTCTGACAAGTTGTCTGAGTTCATCAACAAGCACCTCTTTACTCGTGCCATTGCCCCGATCATTATCTTCGAGACTACCACTGGTATGGATCGTCTGTGCGAGGGTATGTTCATCAACAGAGGCACCATGCACGCTTATCTGACTTCAGGTACAATGGAGCTTCTCGCCCCGGCATACAAGAAGTATGTGGCACTGAAGAAGAGCGGTACGCTGCTGCAGTCAGAAGTTCTGCCTGGTAACACCCAGACCTATGACTTCGACCTGAGCGAAAAGGGTGACTATGTCATTATCCTGAGTTGCGTAGACTACTTCGGATATGTAATCACCAAGAAGTACAATGTACACGTGAACTAATTAACATTCGAGAACTAATAAACAAGTAACAGATATGAAAATGAAGAAAACAATATTGTCTTGCCTGATGCTGATAGGAGCACTCTCTGTATCTGCTCAGGAGCAGAAGGGCACGACAGAATATGTCTTCGAGCCGCACTGGTACCTCCAGCTTCAGGGAGGTGCACAGTACACCACGGGTGAGGCTGATTTCGGCAAGATGATTTCACCCACCATTCAGGGTGCAATCGGCTATCAGTTCTCAAAGAGCATTGGGGCTCGTCTGGCTATCAACGCATGGCAGAGCAAGACTGGTTGGAGGGATGACGCAGGTTTCACTCCCAAGAACTTCAGCTACAGCTATGTGGCTCCTGCCCTCGACCTGACATTTGACCTCTCGAATATCATCGCAGGATACAATCCTAACCGTAAGCTTAGCTTCGGCGCTTTCATCGGCATTGGTCTGAACTACCGTATGCAGAGTGATGATGCAAAGGAAGCTAAAGCATACATGGACCAATATGTCTACAAAGATGAGTTCGGATGGACTCCGATGTACGATGACGACGCTTGTCTGTTCTTCAAGGGTCAGGCTGGTTTGACAGCAGACTATCACATCAGCGACGCATTCAGCATCGGTTTAGAGGGTAACTTCAACATGCTGAGCGACCGCTACAACTTCAAGAAGGTTGGCAACCCCGACTCATACTTCAACCTGCTCGCAGGTATCAAGTACAACTTCGGTCCCACCTACTCTACCCGCTTTATCCCGGCTCCCGAGCCTGAGATTCGCTACGTAGACAAGATTGTGGAAAAGATTGTTGAGGTTCCCGGTCCCGCTGTTCCTGCAGCTGTAGAGCCGCTCCGCCGTGATATCTTCTTCGAGATCAACAAGACCATCATCCGTGACTCTGAGAAACAGAAGGTACAGGATATCGCTGACTACATGAATGCTCACCAGACCTCTAAGGTCATGATCACCGGTTATGCTGACGCTGGTACAGGTAACAACCGCATCAACGATCGTCTGGCAAAGGGTCGTGCACTGGTTGTTGTAAAGGCCCTGAAGGAGCAGTATGGCATTGCAGAGAGCCGCATCAGCTGGGACAGCAAGGGCTCACGTGTACAGCCGTTTGCTGAGAACGACCTGAACCGTGTATCAATCTGTATTGCTGAATAATACAAAGAGATAAAGACTTTCAAGCCCGGTCCCAAAATGGGGCTGGGCTTTTCTAATAAAAACATAATACATAAGAAATGAAAAAAATCAGTTTATTATTCATAATTGCATGTTGCAACGTGATGATGGTGAAAGCCCAAATTGCTGATGGCTTTTATCATATCAAAAACGCACAGACAGGCAGATACATCAGCCTGAACGACACAAACCCTGACAATTATCCAGTTTCACAATCGGGTAGCGTTAATATGGCAGGTATTCGAACCTATTTAAATTACGACACTGTAGCTGTAAGTCCATCATGCGTTATCTTCGTTAAACAAATGGGAGATGGCAAATATGATTTACAAGGACAAGGCTCAAGCATATATACATTGAGTGGCAACAGGTTTACAGTAAACATCGCCGCAGCAGGTAATGATACTTACATATTATCAGGCACCTATAGTGGCTTCTATAAAGAGTTGATGGACAGATCACCAAGTGATGAGGATGGTTACATTATGGGAAGCGGAAGTTCCGGTATGAACAAATGGCAGTTCCTTCCTATCAACACATCAGATGAATACATTGGCATTCGTCCAGACATTAAAACAGCGAATGGTGGCTACTTCGGCACCATCTATGCTGGGTTTAATTTCAAATTCGCATCTGCAGGAATGGCTGCTTTCTATGTGAACAGCGCAGGTGGTGCTGGGTTTACATACGAAGAAATTAAAGATGATGTTGTACCTGCTGGAATCCCAGTGATTGTCAGATGTAACTCTGCTAATCCTGAAGACAATAAGATTGAACCCGTTATAGGTAGTTTTGACTTCAATGGCAACAATTGGTTAGGGGGAGAATATTGTTCTCTCGTAGGTGTTGCAGGCCATACGAATGCCACACCGTACAACCCAGGAACAATGCGAGTCCTGGGCCTGAGTGGAAAAGGAGATATCGCATTTATTAATGGTAAAGACAGACCAGAGCTGTTTGTTGTTGATAAATATGGAACTCAATATCTAAGAGGCAACAAGGCCTATCTGAAAGTCAGTCCCGGAGACGCAGATGTCATGACCATTGGGGGAAGTGATGGAATTAACGACATCAAGTCGGAGACCAACACATCTGGAGCCATCTATACGCTGACTGGCATAAGTCTTCCCGAGAACACTACTCCAAAGGCTGGTATTTATATCCAGAACGGAAAGAAGGTTATCATAAAATAAGAGCGCAAGCATAATTATAATAATAGCCCGTATGATTTGTTATACTGATCATACGGGCTATTTTATTATGTCCAAAACAATCAAAAAATGCGCTTTGTCAAGCGGAGACTCAATACAGGATAAACTTTAAAAGCCTTCAAAATATCAACATAGGTTCCAACCTGACCGTCTATATTTTCAACATCATTAATAAGACTAACATCCCTGTATGTGCCATCTTTGAGCTTCAATCCATGATGAACAACCAAATCGGGCGTTCCACCCCAGAACATAGCACCACAATCAAAGGAAATCTTCCAATCATCGCGATTCTTCAGAAGACGACCACTATATCCAAAGCCAACATAAGGCTTAAAGGATTTCGAACTGGCAGACACTCGAACAAGACAATCCTCGTCAGGCTGAACAATATAAGCTCTTCCCTTGTCAATCGTATTACCATTAGCATCTTTCAACACGTTGCCTGCTTCATCTGTGAAATCATGTGAGAACTGACCAACTTCAAAGCCCATATCACCATATTCCAAGAACTTATCCCTGACAGCATCAGGCATAACAATGCCTGAACCACTTAGACTAGGGATATTATTAAAATCAATCAGATTACCACCATTAACTGCACTCTCATACATCTTATTATATATGCTGGCAGAAACCAGTGAAATCATTGACTCCGTAGAATTATTGGCCTCAGCGAACTTTGAAGGACCGAGATAGAAGCCGGCAGTTAAATGCCAGTGACGATTGTTTTTCAAAGGAAAGACATCAACAAGCACCTTTAAGTTATTCATCGTAGGCTTTGCCACCATGTCAGCATGATCTTCAATATCATAACCGGTAAAGCTATATAGGAACTCCTTCATCTTGTCGAAGGTCGTTTCCTCCCGGTTACCGTCTGCATCATAACTCTTGGCAGGCTTTCCACCAATTGACATATTAAACTCCAAAGTCTTTGTTACACGAGGCATAAATTCATAACCAAGACGCAACTGGGCCCACTCGGTAACTGGAGAGGCAATATCAATACCGACACCTGTTGTTCCCGCCGTTACCGAAACATCCAGGTGCTGGAAGATATCATGCTCCTTCCAATATTGAAACACTGGAATATATTCTGCGTGACTGCTACTCTCCAACACTTTCAGAGTAGAATTATTCGATCTAAAGCTGTCAGCTTGGGCAAAAGTGTTCACCCCAAAACTGGCAAAAAGGAGAAAGGATACTATTCTTTTCATATCTTTATAAATTTGAATATACAATTATTTCATTTTCCAACGTCCTTCCCGTTCAACCATAGGAACGACTATCTCTTCGTTGGTAGAATCGCCGAAACAAAGTACCAGAAACACGTTCATATAGTTCTGTAGAGTATCGTTCTTTGCACTGACCACTCTCACTTCACTGATACCTCTATGAGCGGTCTCCTGTTGGCGTATATACTGATGGCAGTTGTCAAGCAACTGTTTCCAGTAATCCTCAGCTGCATTTCTATCTAAACCATCTTTTCCCTCAAGAAACTGTTCATACTCACCATTGATAAGATGATCATAATATCCTTTAGCTGCTAATGAAGCTATCTCCTCTGATGATAAGGAACATGCCAGAAAAAGCATACTTCCAAACAGTACTGTCAGTACAGATTTCGTTCTCATTTATTTCTGACGTATGAAGATATTAATAGGAGAACCCGTCAATCTCCAGTTTTCACGAATCTTATTCTCAAGGAAGCGCTTATAGGGTTCCTTGATATATTGCGGCAAGTTGGCGTAGAATACGAAAGAGGGAATCTGGGTGTTCGGTAATTGTGAAACATACTTGATCTTGATGAACTTACCCTTCACCGAGGGAGGTGGGAATGCCTCAATAAGCGGCAACATCACCTCATTCAACTTCGAGGTTCCTATCTTTGCTTTTCTGTTCAGATAAACTTCCTTTGCCGTCTCCAGCACCTTAAATATTCTCTGTTTGGTTAGAGCCGAGCCAAAGATAATGGGGAAATCAACAAAAGGAGCCATACGCTGACGAATGGCATTCGTAAATGTATCGATGACTATCTGGGACTTATCTTCTACCAAATCCCACTTATTGACAACAACTACCAATGACTTGTTGTTCTTTTGAATCAACTGGAAGATATTCATATCCTGTGCCTCGATGCCACGAGTTGCATCAATCATCAATATGCAGACATCAGAATTCTCAATCGAACGGATGGAACGCATAACACTATAGAACTCCAAATCCTCCGTCACCTTATTCTTCCGGCGGATACCTGCCGTATCTACCAAATAGAAGTCAAAGCCAAACTTATCATAACGGGTATAAATCGAATCGCGGGTTGTCCCGGCGATGTCTGTCACGATATGTCGATCCTCGCCAATAAAGGCATTGATAAGACTTGACTTCCCTGCATTCGGACGACCGACAACGGCAAAACGAGGTATGCCGTCTTCCAAATCATCTCCACCCTTTTCCGGTAAAATTTCCAATACCTTGTCTAGTAAATCACCCGTTCCACTGCCCGTAGCAGCACTAATAGGATACGGATCGCCCAAGCCAAGCTTATAGAAATCATACTGATCATAAAGATCTTTTCCATCGTCCGCCTTATTGGCAACGAGCAAAACTGGCAACTTAGCACGACGCAGTATCTGAGCGACATCCATGTCCCAGCCTGTCACGCCATTATTGATGTCACATAGGAAGAGAACCAGATCAGCTTCCTCAGTGGCTATAATCACCTGTTTTCGGATCTCCTCCTCAAAAATATCATCAGAATTGACTACCCAGCCACCAGTATCGACGACAGAGAACTCACGACCGTTCCATTCACACTTACCATACTGACGGTCACGTGTTGTTCCAGCCTCACTGCTAACGATTGCCTGACGCGTCTTGGTCAATCGATTAAACAGGGTAGATTTCCCGACATTTGGTCGGCCTACAATAGCAACTAGATTTCCCATTCTACAATAATATTTGTTTATTCGGGATTATACCCGAAGTGATTCAATTCTCTTTCCGATGAACGCCAATCCTTATCAACCTTCACAAAAACTTCCAGGAAAATCGGTTTCCCAAAGAATTTCTCAAGTGCCTTCCTCGATTCAGTGCTAACCTTCTTCAGAGCGACACCCTGATGGCCGATGATGATACCCTTCTGACTATCACGCTCGACATATATGATGGCATTAATATGAATATGCTTTTCGTCTTCCTTGAAACGTTCTACACTGACCTCTACAGAATAAGGAATCTCCTTATCGTAGTATAAGAGTATTTTCTCCCTGATAATCTCTGAAACGAAGAACCTGGCAGGTTTATCTGTCAACTGATCCTTGTCAAAATAAGGCGGCGAGTCTGGCAGCAATTCCTGAATTCGCTTCATCAGCAAGTCCGTACCAAACTTGTTCTTAGCGGAGATCGGAAGAATCTCTGCATTCGGCAACAGGCCATGCCATTTCTCTACGATATCACCCAACCCTTTCTGGTCACTCTGGTCTATCTTATTGATGAGAAGCAGCACAGGTACCGACATATTCGCCACCTTTGTAAGGAAATCCAAATTCTTCTCCGGATTCTCCACTACGTCTGTCACATATAAGAGCACATCAGCATCCTGGAGGGCAGACTCTGAGAAAGCCAACATCGACTCCTGAAGTTTATAATTGGGTTTCAACACACCTGGTGTATCTGAGAACACAATCTGCGACTCAGGCGTGTTGACAATCCCCATAATCCTGTGACGAGTGGTCTGAGCCTTGAAGGTGGCAATAGAAATCTTTTCACCAACGAGTTGATTCATTAGTGTTGACTTCCCCACATTCGGGTTACCCACGATATTCACAAATCCTGCCTTGTGCATCTATTTCCTTTTAGACAAAAAAACGCATAGCCTATAAGAGCATGCGTTTTTCTGTGGTTAGACTTTAATATTACTATTTATTCCCGTCATAAGCCCACTTATAATAGGAAGCACCATGTACGAATCCTGCTCCGAAGGCCGTAAACAACATATTGTCGCCCTTCTTCAACTTGCTTTCGTTGTCCCAAAGCGCCAATGGTATAGTGGCTGCACTCGTATTGCCATAATGCTCAATATTCACTATCACTTGATCCATCGGCAGTTCCAGACGCTTGGCCACAGCCTCGATAATACGCATATTGGCCTGATGGGGTACCACCCATTGGATGTTATCCTTATTCAGTCCGTTGCGCTCGGCTACCAACACGCAGTCATTGCTCATGTTCGTTACAGCATAGCGAAACACCGTACGTCCTTCCTGATAAAGGTAGTGCAGACGATGGTTAATCGAAAAATGCGATGCCGGACATACGGAACCACCAGCCTTCATGTGAAGGAAGGGAAGGCCCTTGCCGTCAGTACGTAAATAAGAGTCTATCAATCCGATATTCTCCTCTTCCGTTGCTTCTATCAACATTGCACCAGCTCCATCTCCGAAGAGAGGACAGGTAGAACGATCCTTATAGTCTGTCACCGATGACATCTTGTCCGCACCAATCAGGATAATCTTCTTGTAACGGCCACTCTGAATCATCGATGAGACCACGTCAAGTGAATAGATGAATCCACAGCAGGCACCCCAGAAATCAAACGCCATCGCGTTCTTCAATCCGAGCTTACCGAGTACAATCGATGCCGTGGACGGGAACTGGTAATCTGCCGTAGAAGTGGCTACAATCAGCGCATCGATAGTATCAGGATCCACGCCAGTCTTCTGCAGTAACTGCTTAGCAGCCTTTCGGGCCATATAGCTGGTGCCCAAGCCCTCTTCAGTCAGAATACGGCGTTCCTTGATTCCGACACGCGTCATAATCCACTCATCGTTGGTGTCCACCATTCTCGACAATTCCTCATTAGTCAGGACATAATCGGGAACGTAGCCACCAATGCCGGTGATTATCGCATTGATTTTACTCATTACTCAGCGACTTCGTCCTCTTTCTTGATAGCGACCTTACCGCGATAGTAACCACAGGTGGGGCATACGGTATGATACACATAATATGCGCCACAGTTAGGACATACTGCCAGCGTAGGAGCTACAGCCTTGTCGTGAGTACGACGCTTGGCCTGACGAGTACTTGATTGTCTTCTTTTAGGATGTGCCATAATTCAATTACTATTAAAAAATTACCATTTACAATTTAATTGTTCCGAGCGGAAGCAAATTCTTCACTCTTCACTTTTCACTTTTAACTTCAAAAGTTCACTCCATCGGGGGTCTACTAGTTGGTCGGACTCCTCATCACTGCTTCGGTCAGCTGACAGTTCTTCCAGAACTTCCGTCATAGCCGTGTTGCACTTGCCAGGTGCATGCACATGCCTGATGGGTATAGCCAATGCCACAGACTCATAGATGATCCACGTGAGGTCGAGTATTCCTTCGTTCTCTTCCACAACGATGATGTCACCTTCCTCAGAGTATTCGCATCCGAACTTAACGGTCAGGCGCGTGTCGGTTTCCACCGGCTGGTCCATGTCGTCAAGACAACGGTCGCAAGGTATGATCAGTATGCCATCAGCATGAATCTGAAGTTCGAAAAAGCCGGAAGCCTTGCGTATAGACACCGACACATGCAAAGAACCCTTCCTCACCTCGGCACCGTCCAGAGCAGCGAAGTATGAATCGTCAAGGCAGAAGTCCAATGATGTTTCGTCTTCCTTCAGACCCTTCAGATCAACTTTCAGACACTCTAAACAACACATAATCACACAATTTGGGTTGCAAAGTTACAAACTTTTTTTGATTTAAGACATGCTTATTTGAATTTTTTATGTTTTTCCTACAAAATCAGGTCACCAAGAGAGCGGTTATTACACACTCACAGGGGAGAATGTGCAATTTATGACACTACTTTGGAATCACAATCCGGAATGTTGTACCGACTCCTACCTCTGACGATTTTACAAATATCCGCCCCTTATGATATTCCTCCACAATACGTTTGGCCAACGACAGGCCGAGGCCCCATCCCCGTTTCTTAGTCGTGAAACCAGGAGTAAACACATTCTTCACATCCTTCTTGCGGATACCTTTCCCATTGTCCTTCACCTCTATGACCACTCGGGACCCTTCATCATTCAACGACAGATCTATCTTCCCACTGCCCTCCATCGCATCCACAGCATTCTTACACAGATTCTCAATCACCCACTCGAAGAGCGAGGCATTCATCTTAACAATCACATCCTCATCTGGCATGTTTGTGGTTATCTCAACCTTCTTCGATGTCCTGCGGTCCATATAGTCAACCACATGTTTCAGTACATCATTCATCGAGCTGTCCACAGGCTCAGGCAACGAGCCGATTTTCGAAAAGCGCTCTGCAACCAGTTGGAGTCGGCTAACGTCCTTATCCATCTCCGGTATCAATTCGTCGTCTGGATAATTCTCCTTCAGGATCTCAACCCACGCCATCAGGCTACTAATGGGTGTTCCCAACTGATGGGCCGTCTCCTTCGACAATCCCACCCATACCTTATTCTGTTCGGCACGTTTCGACGACAATAGCGCGAAGATGGCTACCACGACGAATATCAGTACAATACCCAACTGTACGTAGGGCCAAGCCTGTAGGCGTTTCAGCATGATTGACTCGTCGTAGCATACCAGCTGGCGGTCGATGCGGATAGTGTCGCCCGAACGTATCATCCTACGGGCATAGTCCTCCATGTTCAGTGAGTCCTTGATGTTTCGGTAGTCGTCAATACCTCCCTCACTGTTCAACACGATAACAGGAATGGTGTTGTTTTCTTCTATCACACTCAACACCAATGTTAAGTCAGTATGCTCATCAGCTTCATTAAGCGAATGCAGAGCCTGTGCCCACACCTCCATGCGGTTACGTTCTTCCTTCGAGAGGTCACGCACCAGGACATGCGAAATCAACAATGATGCCACAGCTATTATCACTGCCGCCACCACCAGAATAATCTTCACCTGTCTGATTCTGTCAGTCCATTGCATACCTTTATAATAACGGAAGAAGCACCATTTTATTATATGCAGGCCTTCCTTTCTGACCAGTAAGATATGGGAGAAATAAGAAGGTTACCCAAAGGCAGTGTCCTTGGGTAACCTTCATTATTACTATTACCTAAACGTATTACAGGGCGAACTTATAACCGACTGTCAACTGAATGACGTTGTTCTTCAAGTCCTTATAGCCCTCTTCACTTTCCTTGTTAACCTTCGTCAAACCAAGGTTGTAGCGGGCATCAATCACAATTGGAATGGTGGGAACCTGATAAGAGACACCAATGGGGATAGATAAGTCGACCTTCTTACATTCGTCCTTAAAGCTCTGGTCAAACTTGGTGGATAAATTCTGACTGGCTTTATCGCCTCTATAAGTGGCAGTTACCTCATAGTTAGCACCTACAAGGAAACCGACCTGAACACCAGCCTTGATAGCAAAGCCCTTAAACAGATAGACATTAGCAACAACAGGGACGTTAATGTAGCTCAGATTCATCTTGTTGTCCTTGATCTCAATTTTCACATCGCTAATCTTCTCATCGAAGTCTGACCAACCACTTCCCTGCATCGAGAAGTTCAAACCAGCAGCAAGGCTGAACATGTTTGCAAGCTGATACTCAGCCTCTACACCGACAAGAGCACCGGCAATAGGCGATTTATCCAATTCTATGTATTTATTATCAAATTCGCCTAAAGGCATATTAGGCGTGTTAGACAACCAAGAAATGTTAGCACCCAGTTTGGGCTGGATTGAGAATGTTCCCGGTTCAAACTGTGCATTAGCACTTACTGCTACCACCATGAGGGCAGCCATCATAAAAAACTTTTTCATACTGTTTACTTTATTTAATGAAACACGGTGCAAAGTTAGGAGAATAAAATCAAAAAAACAAAAATAATAGTAAAAAATACTCCTTTATATTAAAGGAATTGACATAAAACAACAAAAAGAAGCCCCGAGCCATTTCTGACTCGGGGCTTCACATTTATAAAAGAAGGCGGCCTCCTACTCTCCCACATTGCATTGCAGTACCATCGGCGCAGGCGGGCTTAACTTCTCTGTTCGGAATGGGAAGAGGTGGGACCCCGCTGCAATAACCACCTGATAAGGGGTTTGACATCTCCACACAAGAACTGCCAGCTCTGACTTCCCGTCATTCACTGAGCACATTTACTCTCTTTTCCTTTCTACAACTGAAAGTACCGCCTCCGGCGAAAGTATTCGGGCAATTAGTAGCGCTCGGCTTTGACGTCGCCGTCTTTACACCTGCGCCCTATCAACGTTGTAGTCTACAACGACCCTCAATGGAGTCCTCATCTTGCGGCTGGCTTCGCACTTAGATGCTTTCAGCGCTTATCCAATCCAGACACGGATACCCGGCGGTGCACCTGGCGGTACAACCGGCAAACCGGAGGTCTGTCCAACACGGTCCTCTCGTACTAGTGTCAGCACCACGCAAGACTCCTGCGCCCACGATAGATAGAGACCGAACTGTC
>JAEETC010000038.1 GCA_016286585.1 Prevotella sp.
TGGTTGTTTCAAAAATTCGCCGTACTTTTGCACCCGCTTAACAGCAAAACCTGCTTCAGTAGCTCAGTTGGTTAGAGCACCTGACTGTTAATCAGGGGGTCGTTGGTTCAAGCCCATCCTGAAGCGCGCTCAAAAGCACCTGACAGTGAGAGTTAGACAAAACCTAACTCTCTTTTTTGTGTCCAAAAATTCCATTTGTGGCCTATGTCCTCCAAAATATTTTTGGCGTACGAGTATAGTGACCTGCTTCTGTTCATAAGACAATAAACCAGGCGTTCCGGATTCATTTCCAGAACGCCTAGTTCTTTTCCAGGCTATCGCTAGGGCGATGATGTCTTTTCAGACGGGTTCCGTTCAGAATGCGATCGGTTTCTTTCTCAGAATGCGATCGGGCCGTGACCCATGCAACTCGTGGTCGAGATGGTCGTCAGGAAGGCCGTGAGTGCGGCTACTATCACCTTCACCGCAATCTCTATCATGCGCTGTCTCTTCATAATCAAGAATTAGAGAATTTGCGAATATAAAACTCTCCTTAGCCGTTACCGTTGTTGTCGGCCTCGGGTGCGAGTACGTAAGTCAGCGGGGTCTTCTTCTGGAAGCGCTTCTGCTTGCCTCCGACGGTGCGGACTTCGCTCTCCACGAGATAGCCGAATTCGAAGATGCACTCATCTTTGAAGGCTCGCGAGGTGAGCTTCTCACCCTTGGTGTTCTCGGGGTTGAAGTTGATCTTGATGCCATTGATCATAGCATCGGGGCCGCCCTCGACGGCGTTGGCGAGGTTCGCCTTGCCCTTCTTTTGACCGTCCACGCTGGGGTAGAAGGTTCCCAGTCCGTCGAGCTTCACGGGCTGTCCCTGAGACAGCAGCTCACTCATGCAGTCCACCACCTGCCCGAGTACCAAGACGCACATCTGATAGTCGGCGATCTTACCGTGGGCCGTCATGTGTTTGGCAAAGCCCTTCAGGTTCAGCGGTTCCTTGGAGTCGACCTCGGCGAAGTACTTGCCGTAGGCGGTAGAATCGTCGTTCTTGTTCTGGCGGAGATTGATAATCATTGGAATGTTCGTTCGTGCCATAATGTAAAATCCTTTCTTTCTTCTTTAGTTAAACATAAGCTTTTTCGTTCTCTCTTTGCCGATGGTGGGCGTCCCCAAGAGTCTGCTGGCTTGAAACCCGGACTTTCGTGCTTTTGGACTCTGACTTTCAAGGCTTGTGCGCGCTGGCCTCTACTGTCCTCATCGACGATACAATTGAAGTGCAAGGCGAACGCAGAGCGAGCTTGCTCGAGCTATGCTGAGCCGCAGCCTTCACTCGCGATGCATCTCAAATGCATCGCAAAGGTACTACATTTTCGCGGTGTATGCAAATTCCGATTGCAGTAGCGTGTGAAAATCTGTTAAAGTTTTTGATTAATCTATTTTTATCCGAAAATGACATGATGACGATGACAAAATGACAATAAGCACATTCCGACCTCGCATGCTGATACTTAAAATATTATATAATTATAATTATATAATATTTTAATATATATCCTATACTATTACTCTCTATCTCACTACCTCCGAATCCACCTTAATGTCACTTTGTCATCGTCACTTTGTCACGATTGGCTTGCTCACCTTATATTAAATAATGTGCTCACAGAGTGTCTGACTCATTGTGAGGTGATCTGCAAATAATTCATAAATTCCCGATAGGCTGAAAGGTTATCGGGAATTTTTTGTATCTTTGCAAGCCATATTGAAATCAAGACGATAGAAGACATGAATAAAAACGAGATACATTTAACCACAGAACAATCAAGCTACTTTGCCCAGCCGGCAGAGGTCTCCAATTGGGTTTATGCTATTGAAAACAGGATAGGCCCTTGGGTGAAGAGCAAGGGCAACAAGGCGCTTTGGGATATTGTGCTTTTCTTCAGCCAATACCAAGTGATTGTCAAGACGCCACTCAGCAGGGAAAAGTTTGCGGGTTTGTTGGTTGCATTATGCCCGAAGGCTTTAGATCCCAGCGACACGATATCAAGTATCAAGGCAAGTATGGAGAAAAGTGAATTCAGCAAAAAACAAATGAACGACTTTGACCGTTTGCCCGATACGCATAAATTGAGATTGTTGATTCATGAGATTGAGGAACTATATTTTTCAAAAGCGGACAACAATACGACCACAACAGAGTCAGCGGACACCCTCAAGTCTCGGCTGACAGCCTATCTGAAAAGCACGATAGATGAACAGACCTTCAGAATGCCATGTTCCGTCTTGGTGGAACATCCTGTATATGGCAACATCACGCCAACATTATCTATCGAAACTTTCCAAACCATGAGGTTTATGGAGGCCAAGACGCCTTCACACATTGTGGCATACGAGTGTGTGGAAGGAACTGTTGACCGCGACAAGATCTATTCTCTGGTTGGTCAGTATAATAGGATGCAAGGTGTAAAGTTGTGGGTTGTCTCGACCAGCGGATTCCGGAATGATGTTGTCTGTGCGGCAAGTGCCAATTTCGTCGGCCTGATGCGCATTGATCTCAATACCGGCGTTAATGCCGATTCGTTTATCCTGCCACGCTCGGTTGAAGACCGTGCCAGGCGCCAAAAAGGTATTGAAATGATGATGGGTGACAGATACATGGAGTATCCGTTACTATCATGGAAGGGTGAGATAGTGACATCGTCTATGGCAGAAATATTAGCAGCAGATGGCGTCAGAGTGAAGGAAGGCTTGTTGCTGAAGTCACCTTATATATCTAATGATGAGATAGAAGAACTGGCTGAGGACAACTTGGAAGATTTGCCTCGTTGGGCCCAGAAGCCTGTAAACCTGGAGCTCATTATGAGGCCATACCAATTAGAGTGGCAATGGGGTTACTTGCCGTCAGGACAACTTGGCATATTTTCATTTAAAGAAGGACAGATTACGCTTAGCAACACACTCCGCGGAGACAATAACCGAAAGCGCTTTACCCTGGCGCATGAGATAGGGCACTTTATGCTTCATAGTGATTTGTTTGAAAGAAATCTGCTGTCGTCTTTTGGCGAGACCGATAATACGTTAGCAAACAGAATACCCGTATCCGGCGATGAACTAGGCTGGCTGGAGCACCATGCCAATCATTTTGCAGCGTGCATCCTGATGCCTCGGGAGAGAGTGATAGATCGGTTCAAGGAACTCTGGGATGAATATCTTTCAGACGACTATGGTTGGTACCCTGAGCCGCTCGTGTGGGATAAATACGATGACGATATCATGCGAAAAAACCTGCGACTGCTTCACGAACTTAGTGAAGAGTTTGAGGTTTCTGTCGAGGCCATGAAATGGAGGTTGAAAGGCCTTGGATGGCTCAAAATGTAATCTCTGTTTGCTTTCTTCTTCCTAAATTTCTTTCTGAATTGAAAACAGAATAGCGAGGTCTGTTCTGAATGTCTTCAGGCACTTTGCCAATCCGGCGAAGTGCCTTAACTTTGCATTGTAAAACAATTAAAACCCCGCTGAAAAGGCAGCGGGATGTCGAGTGAAGTGAGGGAGTCTCGCGAGATACCAAACTGGGAGGTGGCCACCCTTCTGAAACTCTCCTCGCAGAATTCGACTAAAATGAATAAAAATTTCAAAAAGCAGCTTTTACAGCAGAACGTCCAGATGGACGGTTCAATTAACTTTCAGACCAACGGGGACATCAACATCTATCCGTGCCCGTGGGAGGATGAGAAGCAGGTGACTAACGGTGAGCGTGTGAACTACAAGGGCGGTATCTCGGTGGATGCCGACGGCCGCACTAGGGTGAAGCGCTACAATGTCGGTGCCAACGGGCCCATGCACGATGTGATCTATGAGACGGCCCACGGATGTGTGAAGATCACCCGTCCGCAGTATCCGGCAAGTGCCAAAGGTCACCGTCGCTTGAATGACGAGTATGTGTACGTCACGTTCAAGTTCCCGAAGAAGTACGGACTGGCGCTGACCAAGGCACTCTATGAAGAGGAGGCCGACGAGATTATGTCATTCTTTAAGACAAGAAAGGAGGAAACAATATGGAAGTGATTCGCAACATTTATTTCACATGCATCGGCAGGGGGCACGGCGCCCCTTGCCTCCCTGCCACCCAGCAGGATTGGGAGGCTCTTCGCCGAGAGCCCTGGCTCGCGCAGATGTGCGCACGTATAGAAAGAGGTGATGAAGAACTGAAGCATCGTCTGCCGGTATGGACGCCTCATTGCGCGGAGTTTAAGGACAATCACCGCGCTATTGCGGATGCGATTAAGCCTCTCAACCGGCTGATGCTGGACTTTGATGAGAAGGGGCACACGGATGAAATCGTTAAAACATTGACCATTGACCATTCACCATTGACCATTTTGCTCATTGAGGAATCGGTTCGTCGTGGTACTCATGTGTTGGTGGAATTGCCGGAAGGGATGACACCTGAACAGGCACAGGAACTGATGAAAGAGGCTACGGGATTCACACCCGATGCGGCTGTGAAGGATGTTTCGAGGTGCATCTATATGGTGCCCGAGGATCATACGAAGTACGTGAGTCCGAGGTTGTTTGAGGTATCAGAGGGATATTTTTCCCAGTCATCCAACGAGGGAAATTTTTCCCTGGTTGACAACGAGCTGAAATCTCAGCCGGTTGACAACGAGCGCAAATTTGCGCCGGTTGCCAACGAGTCCAAAAATGGACCGGTTGAATGTGAGCTCAAATCTCAGCCGTCGTTCAAGGGTATTCCCTACACCTCTATTATCTCTGAGTGGTGGCGGAGGAATGGCGGTGAGCCTGCCGAAGGTGAGCGTAACGTGAAACTTCACAAATTGGCAGTCAACCTCCGAGCCATCTGCGACAATAAGAAAGATGTACTGATGCAGGTGATGCCACGCTTTGGACTCTCTGACGCAGAATTGAAATCGGTCGTTGACTCGGCTTGCAAGGAAGAACCTAAGGGCGTTTCTAAGGTGATGCAGCAAATCATCGATGCACTCGAATTGGGCATTTCGTCTGATGAAGTCGAAGATGCTGAGGCGGTTGCCGAAGAGACGGGTGTGAAGGTGAACGTGAAGTCGTTGCCCATAGGTTTGAAGGAGAGCCTTGTTGGTGTGCCGGTCTCGATGCACATGCCGGTGCTTTGTTCGCTGATGCCCATTGCGGCGGCATACGCCGACCAGGTTGAGGTGAAGTATTGCGACGGCGAGAGGCAGAAACTGGGCTTGATGTCGATCGTCTATGGTGCGCAGGCCTCGGGCAAGTCGGTTTGCAAGCATGCCATCAACATCTGGAAGCGCCAGTTCGACGCCGAGGATGCCTTGGCACGTAAACGTGAAGACGAGTGGAAGGAACGTAAGAAGTCGCGCAAGGCCAACGAGAAGGCTCCTGATGATCCTCACGTGCTGATCAGGGTGGTGCCCGTGACTGTCAGTTGCTCCACGCTCCTGAAGCGTCTGAAGAACGCCAACGGCCATACACTCTATTCGTTCGGCGAGGAACTCGATACGCTGCGTAAGACCAACGGAGCGGGCTCGTGGTCGTCAAAGTACGACATCTACCGCCTGGCCTTCGACCCGCTTGACTCGGAGTGGGGACAGGACTATAATTCGGATCAGGCAGAGTCGGGGTTGGTGTATGTGGCCTACAACTGGACGGTGTTGGGAACCTATGGTGCCGTTCGGAAGTGCTTCAAGGGCGACAACATCGAGAACGGCCTCTCTTCGAGGATCCTGCTGGCTGAGATGCCCGACACCTCGTTTGCCCGGATGCCGCGCTACGGCCGTCGGTCGGCAGAGGATGAAGCACGAATTCAGGAGGCTGTCACCCGTCTGCGCTCCGTGAGCGGATATGTGGACACACCGCGTCTGCGCAAGGTCATCGACGAGTGGGCAGAAGAGAAGCGCGTGACGGCGTTGAAGGACATCGACCACGTGGCAGACACCTACCGCCGTCGTGCTGCCGTCATCGGTTTCCGCTGCGGCGTGATCTTCCATCTGCTCAGCGGCTGTGCGAGAGAATCGAAGGCTTGCCTCGACTTTGCCCTGATGATGGCTGAGTACTGCATGCAGCAGCAGGTCAAGACCTTCGGCGAGACCTTGCAGAACCAGTTCGTCGATGCGCAGTCGGAGTGTCAGCGCTATGGTGCCAACAACTCGGTGTTCGACCAATTGCCGCCTGTGTTCAGCCTGGAAGACCTCGGTGCCTTGAAGCGTGAGAACATGCCTCGCAACTCGCTCATCAAGATCATCTCCCGATGGAACCGCGACGGATGGATCGACAAGATCGACCATAACCGGTGGCAGAAACGGAATAGTGACAAAGTGACGATGACAAAGTGACATTAAGGAGGTTCGCACAATATGGAACTGATATTGACACGCATTGCAAAAAGGAAGGACTACACGATAGGTAGGCTTTCCTTTGTAGAGAGGGTAGAGGATGAGTATCTGGCTGGCTCAAGAGAGGTGTATTTCTGCGATACCCTCGAACCGCCAGTGGTGGAGATGAAGACCACGATGAGCCTGGAAGAGGTGCTGAGATCGCCCGTGAAGACGCAGAGCCTGAAGCCCTTCGCCATCCCAGAAGGACGGTATGCAGTTGTCGTCACGTGGAGTCCGAAATTCAAGATGTATCTGCCGCTGCTGGTGGGCGACCAGGTGTTCAACGGTCTCTTCCAAGGCATCCGCATCCACATGGGTAATACGGCTAAGGACACTCGGGGCTGCATCCTCGTGGGCCGCAATCAGATTGTCGGCCGTCTGCTCGAATCGCGCAAGTGGCTCTATGAACTCAAACAACTCATCGTAGCCGCCAAAGCCCGCAACGAACCCGTCTGGCTGACCATTAAGTAACAAATCGGGGGAGTGCTTCACAGCCCTCCCCCGACATAGCTAACTAACAATGTGGATTTATATTATTTGTATGCGGGATTCTGATAAGCGGCCTTCTCTTCTGTCGTCATCATCATACCGTCGAGCTGTCCCTGCGGAATCGGACGGAGGTAGTAGCCGGCGGGGATGTTACGATGGAACTCCTCGAGATCCTTGTCGGTGTAACCATTACCAGCGATGTGGTAAGTGGTGGCACGCTCAGCCCACTTCTGGGTGCGGACGAGGTCGAACCAACGGTATCCTTCACCCCAGAACTCACGGCTACGCTCATCGAGGATGTAGTCGATAGTGATCGTGGCGGGTGTGGCAGCCAGCATCTCGGCACTGAAGTCTGCAGTCTGAGGAGCCCTCTTGTTCACGCAGTAGGTCTGCTTGCCGGCACGGGCACGGAGTACATTCACATACGTCTTGGCTTCGTCGTTCTTATTGAGCTTCACAGCAGCCTCAGCAGCGATGAGATAGAGCTCAGAGAACTTGGCGATGTTCCAAGGACGGGGGCTACCACCGTTCACCTTCGAACCAAGGCCACCGGCGTTGTCGGTACGATAGATACCGATCTTCCAGTTACAGGGGTACTTCTTACGGCTGATGTGGTTGACGGCTACAACGAAGTCATCGTGACCGGCCATCTCACCGAAGCCAAGCTTACCGTCGGCACCCGTGTAGTTGATCTTGCTGTCCTCGCTCTCGGGAACCCAGCTGAAGAAGCTCTCGCCCGGCTTGATCTGCGAACCGTTGGCACCTGTCACATAAGCGGCAGCACCACCAGCCTTATCCCAGTTGGTGAAGTAGCTCAGGGTGAAGGTAGCATCGTAGCGGGAGTCGATAGCCTTGACGGCATCTTCCCAAACACCACCGGCCATGAAGGCGTCGGCAACAGGAGCCATACGGGTCCAAGGACGTCCGAGGCCCTGGACAGCCTCACGCTGAACGGGGTTGATGTTGTTGCCTGAAGGATCCTTGGCAATCATCTCGGTGTAGTTCCAGGTCTCCATCCAGTAAGCGAAGTTCTCAGGAGAACCACCGCTACCCCAACCGTAACCCGTACCGCCGTTACCATACTTCTCGTCCTCGTCGTGGTCAGCGTAGAGCATGATCTCGGAGTTACGGTCGTTGGTAGCCACGTTCACGTCGTAGAAGGTGGGCTGCAGGGCGTATGGGCCAGGATTGCTGATGGCCTGCTTAGCCATGTCGAAAGCCTTCTGGTAGTAGCTCTGGGCCTCGCTGCTGTTACGGCTGCACTCAGGATAGGTAGGGATGTTGTTGGGGTTCTCCAACCACCAGCCGTAAGTCAGATAAGCCTTGGAGAGGTACAGACGGGCCACGTTCTTGGTCACCGTACCAGTCAGACGAGGATTATCGGGCAGGTCGCTGACAGCCTTCTCCAGGTCGGGGAAGATACACTTGGTATAAACCTCGGCCACGGTGTTACGTACAGAGGTACGGACAGTAGAGGTGTTGAACTTCAGTTCGCCGGCACCCAGATCGAGAGGTACACCGCCATAGTACTGTACGAGGATGAAGTAGTCGAAAGCGCGGAAGAAGTAAGCCTCAGCGAGCAGCGAGGCATCGATGCCAGCCTCAGCACCATTCTCGATGATGCCGCTGGCCGTATTGATATTGGCAAAAGCCGTTCCCCAGCATCCACCGGCAATACTGTTGCTCGGCGTCATGTTTCCAACACCAGAGAGGTCGGCATCCTTGAAGTTGCCGTCGGCAGACTGTGCATAGGTGTACTCGTCGGTACCCGTCTCACAGGCATTCAACCAATAACCGTTGCCATAGAAATAGCGCAGGTGGGCATAGAGCGATGTCAGACCGCCCTCGATACCCGCCTTCGTATTGAAGAACGTCGGGTCGAACTGGCTGCGCGGCTGCTCGTCGAGCACGTCGTTGCAGGAAGTCATGGTAGCAGAAAGACCACAGCATACCAAACCCGCAGCAACAATATATTTGATACTTTTAGTTTTCATAACTTTACTTTTTAACCTTTTTACTATTTTACCTTTAGAAAGTCACGTTAACACCGAACAGGAAGTTGCGGGTAGCAGGTGTGTTATAACCTACGATCGGCATCTTGTGCTTGCCTGTATAACCGTCGACAGCGACAGCCGTGTTCTGGTTAGCCCAAGAGTTGGTCTCAGGATCAAGTCCGCTCTCGTTGTTGAACGGCGAGAAGAGTACGAAGGGGTTCTGAACCGTTGCATAGAGGCGCAGGCGGCTGATGCCGAGATCCTTGATGGCCTTCAGGTTTTCGAAGTTGTAACCGAGGGTGATGGCACGGAACTTCAGATAGCCGGCATTGAAGTAACCGAGGGTAGAACCGTACTTGGGGTTATCACCGCTCTGGATACCACCGGGTTTCGGATACTTGGCACCCGTGTTGTCCTCTGTCCAATAGTCTACGTCGAGGTTGTTACGACGACCGGTCAGCATGTTCAGGTAACCGTTTGAAGAGTGGATGGCAGAAATCAGCTTACCACCGATCTGGAAGGCACCGATCACATTCAGGTCGAAGCCCTTGTAGCCGACAGTGGTGTGGAAACCGCCGATCAGATCGGGTTCCATGCTCATGACGCGACGATCATCGTCGCCGATGGCACGTGTGGGCACGCCGTTGGCATCGAGCACGTCGTCGTTATACTTCACCTTGATCATACCGAGGTTACCACCAGGCTCGAGGATAGCGAAGTTGGTGGTCTTCGTTCCGTCGGCCAATGTCACTTCATAGACATCCTCTGCATTCCACAGACCGTCGTACTCATAGTCGTAGATGACGTCGATAGGATAGCCCACGAACCAGCGGTTAGCCTTATCAGGAGCGGGCTCGCCGTTCTCGTCAAGGGCACCGGTCAGCTTGGTCAGCTTGTTGCGGTTCTGATAGAGGTTGATGCCTGCCTCCCAGTTCCAACCGTTCTTATTGTCGATGATGATACCGTTCAAGGTCAACTCCCAACCCTTGTTCTCCGTATTACCGATGTTACCGGTATAGCTACTTACACCAGAGGTAGAAGGCAGAGAGACGTCGAGCAGGATGTCGTTGGTCTTCTGGGTGTAGTATTCAATCGATCCGTAGAGGCGGCCGCTGAACAGTGAGAAGTCGAGACCGAAGTTCCAGGTCTTGGAGTACTCCCAGCCCAGTTCGGGGTTAGGCAGTGCGTTCACATAGTAACCGGCCATGTAGTTGGTGCCGTCGCCGAAGTTGTAGTTGCGGATAGCCAGACCACCGAGTGTCGAGTAAGGATTGATACTCTGGTTAGAGGTCTCACCATAACCTACACGCAGCTTCAGGTTGTCGAGCCAAGACTTGGTGCTCTCCATGAAGGCCTCACGGGCGATGTTCCAACCGGCGCTGACAGCGGGATAAGTATGCCACTTGTGACCCTCGGCCAGACGAGAAGAAGCATCGGAACGGAGGGCAGCAGAGATCATATACTTGTTGTCGTAAGAATACATCACACGACCCATCCAGGAAACGAGGCCGCTCTGCCAGTAGTTGTAACCAACGAGGTTAGCCTGACCTGTGGCCTTATCAAGTGCATAGTACTGGAAGTAGTCGGCAGGAATACCCTGTGCCGAACCACCGGTCTGCTCGTAGGTGGTCTCCTCGGCAGAGTACATACCTACGACATTGATATTGTGCTTGCCGAAGCTGCGGTCGTAGGTGAGCAGGTTCTCAACAGCCCAGTTACGGGTCTGGTTCTCATAGACAGAACCGCTGTTGACAGCATTGGCGTCCTTATTGTTGATACCGGTACCAGTGAAGCTGCCGCTCTTGGAAGAACGGAAGTTCAGACCGACGTTCACACGATAGCTCAGACCCTCGATCCACGGGCACTTCAACTCTGCGAAAAGGGTGTTGTATGTACCGATACCCTTGTTCTCGCTCAGCCATACATCCTTGTCGCGCTCAACTGTCTCCTTGGTGACAACCACCTGGTCATCGGCGGGCAGGGCATTGTAACGCTTTAGGTTGCCGTTCTCATCGTACGGGCTTGCCAACGGCGTCGTGCTCAATACATTATATATATTATTGACACCCTCGGTCTTGCGATAGCTCGTATTGGTGCTCAGACCGAAACGGAAGTACTTGCCAACCATCTGGTCGAAGTTACCACGGACAGACACACGGTTGTAGCCCTCAGTGGGAACGACCGACTCGTCGTGATAGTAACCTGCGCCGAAGCTGTAGCTGCCACCATTGGTGCCGCCGGCAATGCTCACGTCGTGGTTGTGGCTGACACCGGTCTGATAGTACAGATCCTGCCAGTCGGTATTGGTATTGTCGTTCTCGTCGAGAGAGTTCTGATACTTACCGGCATACTGACGGAACTTCGAGAAGGTAGGACCGTCCATCATCGGATACTTGTGGAACACCTTCTTGAAGCTGACATAGCCGTTATAGGTCACCTTGGCAGGTGTGCCCTGGCTACCCTTGACGGTGGTGATGATGATCACACCGTTGGCACCACGGGAACCGTAGATAGCGGTGGCAGAGGCATCCTTCAGGATATCCATCGACTTGATGTCGGTGGGGTTGATATCAGAAAGCTGACCCATGAAGGGGATTCCGTCGAGCACAATCAGCGGGTCGTTAGAAGCACTCAGTGAGCGCTGACCACGGATACGGATCTGCATCTCGTCGCCAGGCTTAGAACCTGTCTGTGTCATGAGCACACCAGCCACACGACCCTGAAGGGCCTGGGCGGCGTTGGTAGCTGCAATCTGGTTCAGCTTCTCACCGCCGATGTTGGCAACGGATCCGGTGACGGCCTCACGGCGCTGGGTACCGTAACCGATCACCACCACCTCGTTCACCACGTGTCCGTCTTCTTTAAGGTTCACACGCATACCGTCGGCAGCCTTCACCTCCTGAGAGAGATAGCCGACATAGGAAATGACGAGCGTCGTGCCCGGATTCACATTGAGGGAGAAATTACCGTTGTAGTCGGTAACCGTACCGTTGTTAGTACCCTTCTCCATGACCGTGGCACCGATCAGCGGACCCTGAGAGTCTGTCACATGACCGGATACCTGCTTCGTTTGCTGAACGGAAGCCACTGACTCAGTAGCTGCCGAAGCCTGCTGTGCACTGACCATGCCAAGGAAGCATAAGCCAACGAACAGGGCTGTTTTCTTTGCTTTGAAACTCATACGTTTGGTTTTGTTAGTTAATTTAATTATTAAAAAAAGAAAATCTGCCGCAAAATTAGACAGATTTCCTTTTTCAGACTTCCACGTATGTTTCGTTAAGTTTCAAATTTGTGTCATCCTTTGTTTTTTCGTTCCATATACTCTGTCGGCGATACACCGAACTGTTTGCGGAAGACCGTGGAGAAATGGGCCAGATTGCTGAATCCAACGGTATAGGCCACCTGTGTGACGTTGATCTTCTGCTCCTCCAGGAGGCGCACGGCCTGCTCCAGACGGATATTCCGGATAAACTCGCTGACGGGCAGTCCGGTCATCTCCTTCATCTTTCGGTGCAGCTGTGCACGGCTGATGCCCACCTCGGTGGTCAGCGTCTCCACATTGAAGTCACTATCCGACAAATGCTTGTTCACGACCTTCATGATACGCTCCATCAGCAGTTCGTCGTTGCCCTTCACCTTGGTCTCCTCCACCTTGTCCTTCTGCTGCTGGCTACCGGAGTACTTGCCCTTCAACCGCAGGTTCTTGCTGATGAGATTGTTGATGACCACATGCAACTCATCCATATCGAACGGCTTGGCCAGGAAAGCGTCGGCACCCTTCTCCAGACCTTCCAGACGGTTGGCGACATCGCTCTTCGACGTCAGCATCACCACAGGGATATGACTGAGGTTCATATTGGTCTTGATCATCCGCAGGAACGTAAAGCCGTCCATCTCCGGCATCATCACGTCGCTCACCACCAGGTCGTACTGTCTGTCGGCCTCGGCACCCAGCAAGAGGCGCAGGGCCTCACGGGCACTGGTGACAGGCGTCACATGGTAGAAGGCACCCAGCTCCTGAGAGATGTAACGGCCAATCTCCGCGTCATCGTCAACAACCAGCATCCGGTAATTCGACTGGGGCTTCACCTTCGTGGTCTTCTGCTCCTGCGACTCCGGCACGAGGATCTCCTCCTTCGTCAGATGAGCGTTGCCCAAGGGCAGCCGCACGGTGAAGATACTGCCTTGCGAGCCCTCACGGTTGGCGGCCTCGATGGTGCCGTGGTGCATCTCCACCATCATCTTACAGAGGTTCAGGCCGATGCCGGTGCCCTCGATATGGAGTGAACGCGACGTGGAGCCCTGATAGAAACGGTCGAAGATCTTATGCAGGTCGCCACGGATGCCCATGCCGTTGTCGATCACCTGCAAGAAGGCCGTCTGATTGGCCCCCTCTCCCACTCGAACCTCTATTTCACCGCCATCGTATGTGTATTTGAAGGCATTCGACAGCAGGTTGTCGACCACCTTGTCGAGTGCCGTACGGTCGAGCCATACCTTCAGCTGGTCTACTTCGGGCGAATAACGGAACGTCATATTCCTTTCTTTGGCGGTGTACTCGTATGACTTGAGGATATTGCCCACATACTGCACCATATCGGTCTCCTGACACTGCAGCTTCATCTGCTGCTTGTCGATTTTCCGGATGTCGAGAATCTGGTTGACGAGGTTCTGCACCCGCTGGGCATTGTGCTCGATGGTCTTCAGCTCCGACTTCACGTCGCTATCAAGATCACGTTTCAGCAACTTGTGGAGCGGGCTCATGATCAGCGTCAGCGGTGAGCGGATATCGTGGGTGGCATTGATCAGGAACTTCATCTTCTCCTCGTTGAGCTCCTGCTGACGCCTCCTAACATAGAACCAGACGAGTAATCCCAGTATCACCAATATGAATAATATATATATAAGGTACGCCCATGAAGAACGATACCATGGTGCGCGGATGACAATACGATACTCCTGGGGCTCGGTGTAAGTGCCGTTGTCATAGGCCCTGACCTCCAGACTATACGTCCCCGGCTCAAGATGCGTGAAGGGGATGCGGTTACGCCCTGCCACCGTCTGCGACCATTCCTTACTACCGTTCAAACGATACTCATAGACCACGTTTTCGGTGTTAGAGTAGTTCAGCAGCGAGAACTCCATCGTGAAGTAGTTGTCGAGATACGACAGCTGGAACTCGTCACTCTGTTCCAAAGCCTTTGTGATGACCAGTTCGCCATCAGAGCGCGTGTTACAGTTGACAGGGATACCACCTATGAGGAAATTAGTCAGGTGAACGGTGTTCTGACGGGGCTCATTGTTCCTCAAGGCTGACGGCAGGAACGAGGTGATGCCGTCGCTGATGCCGAAACTGATGGCGCCGTCGCCCTTCATGAGGGCGATGCCCGTCACGTATTCCCTCGAGGTGAGCCCGTTGCCATAGACATGGGTAATAAACCGGTGCTGGGTGTTCTGATACTGCCAGATACCCATGGAGGTGCTGCACCACAGATCGCCGAAACGATCCTGCATGATACCACAGATCACCTTGTCTGCCAGGGCCTCCGACCCAGGATAAACTGCGAAGTCGCCTTTCTGGCTGTCATAAAGGAAAAGGCCCGTATCCGTACCCGCCAATATCCGCTGGTCGCCGTCTTCATAGATGGCCGTCACGCTCTTTCCCTCCAACAGCACCTCCCAGCCGTAGGGCCTGAACGTATCGTTATCGGGGTCATAGCAGCAAAGGTTCGACGAGGTTCCTACCCATAGTCTCCCTTTGCTGTCCATCATCATCGAGATCACCCAGTTGTTGTGCAACCGTCCTTTCTTTTCGTCGGTCTGACGCATATTGAAGTTGCGTAGCTCCTTGGTCTCCATATTGTATGAGCAGAAGCCCTTCGAATAGGTCGAGAAATAGAGATGCCCCTTCCCGTCGTCTGTCATCACGTTGATATAGTCGCTGTCGAAGTCCACCTCCTTCTTGTAAGCCCCAGTCAGCGGGTTATACGAATAGAGTCCTTTGTCGGATCCTATCCAGTAATGTCCCTGCTTGTCACGATAGATGGAATAGGTGTTGGAGGGCGAGCCGGGATGACTGACGATCTTCCCGTTGGCATCGAAGCCGAAGATACCGTTGTTCTGCACAGCGCACCAGGTCATGCCTTGATCACCCTGACAGACCGATGTGACCGATCCGCCGATGCTGACGTTCTGCGACGAGAACCCCCATGTGGAGAATTGGGGTTCGTGCTGGGGCAGCAGGAGAAGTCCGCGTTTCAGACAGCCCACCCACAGATTGTCCTGATTATCCTCAAACAGCGCCCACACATTCGACGTGTTCAGGTCGAACGAGCCGCTGACATAGTCATATCGCCGCAACACGAGCGAGCCCTTGGGCACCCAGCAGAGTCCCTGTCCCAGTGTCCCTATAAACAGATTGCCCTTCTTGTCGAGCAGTGCACTCCTCAACTGCACATGTTCGTCACTGCCCAGGATGCTCGTATCAATGAAATCGGTCTGTAAGGTCCCGTCTTTGAAGTAGGCCAGGCCTTTGCGGCACACCATCAACACACCGCCCTCATAATTGATGAAGTCGGTCACCGTACCAAAGGGCGACTCCATCGTCCGGATCGAATGGCGGCTGTCATTCATCCTCACAGAGACCGTCGGGGCAGAGCCTGCCTTCCAGAAATTGCCCATTTCATCAATCAGAATATGGCTGAAGTAGTCGTTATCGCCCGCCTTAGCATGGTTATGCACCGAGTCCATCTTCATCGTGTTCAGGTCTATACGGTACAAGCCATAGCCTGCCGTACCTATGAGCAGATGACGGTCGTCCTCCTGCAGGATGTCGTTCACTCGAGCTGGTCTGTTGTTGGGGAATTTCAGGCGCTCAAACTCATCGTTGGCACTGTTATAGCGACAGATACCCGTACCACAACCTACCCACAGTGACCCCTGACTGTCCAGGAACAACGACACCACATTATTGCTGTTGATCGAGGACGGGTTGTTCTGATCATGCAGGTAGTTGGTAAACCTGTAGCCGTCATATTTATTGAGTCCATACTCCGTAGCCACCCAGATATAGCCCGTCTGATCCTGACAGATGGCCGTAATCTGATTACTCGACAACTGGTCAGAGGTATAGAAATGCTGTGTCTGCGAGAATGCCACGAAACTCAGCAGCAGGAAAATGGTCAGTAGTTGTATTCTTTTCATATCTGGTCGAATAACGTTATTCAGAGGTAGAAAATGCTTTCGGGTCCCATGTTAAAGAGCACGTCGAGGATGGAGAGGTTGGGCAGGAAGCCGTGCTTCTGTCGGTACACCTGGTAGTAGGGCTTCGCCTCGAAATCAGGGTCCGCCCCCGGGTGCTTGGGGCGAATCGCTTCGCGAAGGTCGATGATCGAGGAGTGAGGAGTGTGGAGTGAGGAGTGAGAAATATCACTCCACGAATCAGTCAAGCTTACCTTCGGCTGAATATCGATCAATTCGCACATTTTCGCCCGGATGGCCTCGTTGAAATCGAGCAAATAATCCCAGCGTTGCTCAAAGAAGGGACGGATGTCGTCCTGATAGTAGTCGAAGAACGGCGACTCGCCGTAGGCGCTCTTCAACGCATTCCAATGCAGATGCCGCCAATTGCCGTGGTCGCTGACTCGAATATCCTTTATATAGTTTACTGTTGACAGTCTATCCACTGGGACGGTCAGCGCCTGGATGCCCTGTGTCGTGGCGATAAGACAACGGTTCCGATAGGTCTGCTTCTGGAAACTCTCCCACTGCTCCATCCAAACATGTTCGACCCGATGCAGCTTCTGATACCACTGCACCGGGCCGAAATACGTTGTACTAAGGAGAACTTCTTTCACCTTTTCACTTTTTCACCCTTATTTGATGTTATCCACGATCCGTCCGAGCCTGCTCCAACGGATGCCACCCAGACCATGACGGTCGGGATCGCTCGACCACCAGATGAAGATGGGCTTGCCCACGATATGATCCTCGGGCACGAAACCCCAGTAGCGCGAGTCGGCGGAGTTATGGCGGTTGTCGCCTTGCATCCAGTAGTAGTCCATCTTAAAGGTGTACTCCTTGGCCTCCTGACCGTTGATGAAGATCTTACCGTCACGGATCTGCAGATCGTTGCCCTCATACACCTTGATAGGCCGCTCATAGATGGCGATATTATCGAGTGTCAGCTGGATCTTCTCACCCTTCTTCGGAATCCAGATGGGACCGTAGTTATCTCTCGTCCAGTGCTTGTTGCCATTCAGCGGATAGATCTCCAGGTCGTTGGCATCGGTATTGATAGTGACGCTCTCCACCACGTCCGTCCTAGCCTGCAGCGAGGCGACAGCGTGCTTGGTCAGCGGCATATAACCCAAGGTGTTCAGACTCGTCAGGTCTTCCATCGAGATGCCCAGGTCGTCCATCACCTCCTCGGGGATGGCCTGCTTCAGCTTCACACGATAGGAATACTGCACGTTCTCCGGCTCTTTGTTGGCCTTGCCGTCCAGGTACACGATACGATCCTTGATCTGGAGCGTCTGTCCCGGCAGTCCTACACAGCGCTTCACGTAGTTCTCCCGACGATCAGCCGGACGGGTGATCACCTCACCGTATTCCGCCGGATTCTGTCGGATGGCCTGTCGCCCGGCCTCGTAGATGGCCTCGAAATACTTGATCCTCGTCTCTGCCGTGAGCGAGTCGGGGTCAGGACGGTTCGGATAGAGCTGGTAACCGATGCCGTAGCACATCTGGTAGTAGTCGTAGGCCTGATACTGGGGTGCCGAGCAGAGCGAGTCGCCTGCGGGGAAGTTGAACACCACGATATCGTTCAGCTGCACGGTGCCCAGGCCCTTCACACGACGGTAGTCCCAGTGGGGCCAGTCCAGATAGCTCTTACACTCCACCACGGGTAGCGTGTGCTGCGTCAGCGGCATCGTCAACGGCGTCTGCGGGATACGGGGACCGTAGCTCACCTTCGACACAAACAGGTAGTCGCCCGTCAGCAATGATTTCTCCAATGAGCTCGATGGAATCACATAGTTCTGGAAGAAGAACTGGTTGATGAAGTACACGGCCACGAGGGCGAACACCAGGGCGTCGACCCACGACATGACGAACTTCACGGGCCGCTCGGCCTCCTTCCACCACTGCCACTTGATCTTCTTCGTGATATAGACATCAAAGATGAACGGCACCACGAGCAGTCCCCACCACGACTTCACCCAATAGAGGAACAGCAGATAAAGCACCAGCACGACGATGAACTTCGCCCACTGCTTCACTGGATTGAATTCTTTCTTCTTTTCCATTCTCCTTAAAACTTAAACATATCCGAAATCGTCAGCAACCCCTGATGCTCCTTGGTATATTCCGCTGCCAGCACGGCACCCAGGGCAAAGCCCTTACGGCTGTGGGCATCGTGGGTGATGGTAATCAGGTCGGCATCGCTGTCGTAGCGGATGGTATGGATGCCGGGCACCTCCCCGCGGCGGATATGGTCCACGCGCAGATACTGCTTCTCCGTCGTGTCCTCTTTCCAGGCCTCCTTGCGGTCGATGGCCTCCACAATCTCCTCGGCCAGCGTGATAGCCGTACCCGAGGGATGGTCGAGCTTGTGCACGTGGTGCGTCTCTTCCATCTCCACGTCATACTGCGGGAACTGGTTCATGATCTTCGCCAGATAACGGTTCACGGCCGAGAAGATGGCCACGCCGATTGAGAAGTTCGAGGCCCAGAAGAGCGTCTTACCCTCTGCACAGGCCTGGCGCACCTCGTCGCCGTGCTCCTTCATCCAACCCGTCGAGCCGCTCACCACCTTCACGCCCTTTGCCCAGGCCTTCAGATAGTTGCCATAGGCAGCCTGCGGTGCAGTGAACTCGATGGCCACATCGGCCGATGCAAAGGCTTCGCTATCGAAGTCCTGCTGGTTGTCGATGTCTATGATACTCACAATCTCATGGCCGCGGTCAAGGGCGATTTGCTCGATCATCTTACCCATCTTGCCGTAGCCGATTAAAGCTATTTTCATAATGCGTCCTTATTAAAACGCTGCAAAATTACTCATTATTATTTATATAATGTGCATGATGCATGATTAATTTTGCATTATTACGATTATTTCACAGCAACAGATGGTACATGCCGCCAGCCAAAGGCTTCACCACACCCTTCAACTCCAACTGGAAGAGCAGGGCCGTGAGCCGTCCGATGGGGATGCCTGTCTTCACTGTGATGATGTTAAGCTGCAGGTCGTTGGTCTGTTGCAGCAGACTGACCACCTGTCGTTCTTCTGGGGTGAGGTTGGGAATCTGAGTGCCGACAGCCGATGCTGACGACTGCGAGAAGAGGGGCATGTCCTGTACCGTAGGCCATCCCATCGCCTTGATGAAGTCGGCGGCATTGGAAATCAGGCCTGCCCCGTTGTCACGAATCAGATTGTTACAGCCTTCGGAATACATCTGTCCCACGTTACCAGGGAAGGCAAAGACGGCACGGGCATAGCTCTGGGCAATCTCTGCAGTGATGAGCCCGCCACCCTTGGCGGCACTTTCCACGAGGATCACACTATCCGCCATCCCCGCCACGATACGGTTCCGCCGCACGAAATTGGGTTTGTCGGCATTGGTCTGGGTCATGAACTCCGTCAGCAGTCCACCTTGGTTCACCATCTGTGCCGCTGTCTCCCGATGGCGGTAGGGATAGATCTGGTCCAGTCCGTGGGCCAGCACTCCTACCGTGGGATAGCCATGGGCCAGCGCCTCCCGGTGGGCACAGATATCGACACCGTATGCCAATCCGCTGACAATGAGCACCTCAGGACATCGCTGGCGCAGGTCGGCGATGAAACGGCGGATGAGATCCTGTCCGTAGGTCGTCATCCTACGGGTGCCGACAAGGCTGACGATCCGCTCCTGGTTCAGGTCTGCCTGACCTTTATAATAGAGGATGATGGGTGCATCGGGACACTCTGTGAGCCGCTGGGGGTAGTCATCGTCATTCAGTGTGAGAGCCCGTATGCGGTGCTCCTCCATGAATCTCATCTCACATTCTGCCCTCCGCATCGGCTCATCCCAGTCCTTCAGGGCCTCCATCAGTTTGGGCGAAGCATCCTTGATGATGTCGCCGATCTCGTTTCTGTGTTCATACAGCAACTGTGCACTCCCCACGGCACGATACAATTCCAGTGCCTGCTGGTAATTGAAGTTCGTCAGGCGCGTCAGCGCCATGGTGTAGAAGATTTCCTGTTCCATTGTTTCACCTTTTCATTTTCTCTTAAGATACTCGTATCCAAAGCGGCAGCGCAAACACTCCCTTTTGTCGCAATACTCCTTCTTCAGCTGGATGAGGGCTTGAGAGTCACCGGCGGTCTGGACGGGAAGCCCCACCTGCTGCCACATGCGGATGATATGATTGTTCTCCGCCTTCAGCTGCTCGAGGAAGTCGAAGGCACGATCGCAGAGCACCTCCTTCGAACGATGACGGCCATAGGCAAACAGCATCGGGATGGCCGTATTGATCAGCAACAGGTTCAGCGAACCATAGCCGAGGTGCTTCTCCGTCTTCGAACTGGTGGAGCCGAAGGTGTAGTGCGTCTCCCAATAGGGTGTGACGTGCGATGATAGCAAGGTCTTCAGCTGGTCGACGGTCTCGCACTCCACCAACCGGCTCAGTCCTGCCTTCTGCTGATAGTAGAGGTTCGCCAGCTGTGAGATACGGATATGGGGGAAGTTCTGGGGCCGTAGCCTTAGGAACCGCCAGAGGTGGAAATCTATCGGTTTCATCGAGAATTTGTGGGCCAGATACAGGTATTCGTTACGCAGTTTGGCGAAGTAGCCCTCGTTGAGCGCATCCTTCTGATAATACTCCGGCACGGCCTCGAGTTCCAACAGTCCCGCCTGTCCCATGAAGATCGCCTCAATCTGGAAGAGGTCGTCGCGATGGTGGGCCACAGCACTCAAAGGGATGTTCTGCGCCCACGTCTCAAACACGTCGCCGTTGATACCGAAACCGTAGTTCCGGGCCAGCGTCACGAAGTAGGCATCCTCCCACGAGCCGCCACACAGCTCTGCCCGCCGTCGGATGGCCTCGGTCTTCTGCTCCAGCCGTTCCGTCTGCAGGGCCGCCATCCATGCGTGCACCATCAGCCGCGTCAGGTCGGGGATCACCTTGTAACAGGGCGGATAGCTGTCGGTCTTCAGCAACTCGTCGTAATGATTCCTGACATTGTCGGGCACGTCGAGCTGCATCTGTTTGATAAACTCGCCGTGGGTGTTCATCACCTCCGCGTCGAGCACACCCGCCACATGCAGGATCACGTTGTCGTAGTGCTGGTCTTTGTCGTGGCCGTGCAGATACCAGTCACTCGACTTGTCGTGTATCTCCACGTTGCCCACCCACAGCGTACGGCCAATCCTCACCTTGGCATTAAAGAAGTCCGGCCCTGCATTCCTGTTATGCAGCCCGGGGTCAATCACCTCGACGGTCTGTCCGTCGCTCGTCATTAATTCCTTTAGCGGAAACAACTTGTGCTTCCACACATAATGCAATAATTGTTCCATCGTTGTTCTTCATAAAAGTTTTAAAGTTTAACTGGGTGCAAAGGTAATCAATTAAACTGAATACGCCAAAGGATTATTAGTTTTTTTCTATATTAGTACAGGCAAAATAGGTAACATTCGGGCTTGCTGACCCGTTTCCGATGCACGCATTTGGTACATGACCCAAATGCGTGCATCGCTTTTGGGCTTATTTACCTTGTTTTTCATTATCTTTGCACCAAATATTGATAAAACTATATGAGTCAAGACCTCTTTAAAACGATTAATGCTACTATCCGCCAAGAACGGCTTTATGCTGACATAGACTTGATGCGCGAAGACATCATGAAGCGCTTTGGCATTGGGCGCCACCGTTTGAACGACCTGTTATCGGCCTATGCCGACGGCATGTCCTTCCCCCAATATATCAATGCCATCCGAATGGAAGAGGCCTATGTCCTGCTCACCGAACACCCGGAGATGACCATCACCGAGGTGGCCCGTCAGGTGGGGTTCACTGCCCCTAACCTGCGCGAGCAGTTCAAACGTTGTTACGGTGTTACGCCGGCGGAATATCGTGCAGGTTTGGTATCCGATTCTAATGATTGATCCACAAAGGATTATAAATAAGAGATTATTACTACATTATTATTAAAACAACACAAGTATGAAGAAAACGATTATTTCTATGGTAGTCATGGCCATGTTCGCCGTGATGCCCGCAAGTGCCCAGGGAATCGCATTTGGTGTGAAGGGTGGTATTAATGGTACAAAGATGAGCATCGACGACGATGCCGTCAAGTCAGAGGCTGGTATCGGCTTCTTCATTGGTCCGACGCTGAAGATAAACTTCCTGCCGTTCCTGGGAGTACAGGCAGGTGCACTTTATGAGCAGGCCAACAGCAAAGTCGATGGTGAGAAGATCAAGCGCCAGAGCATCATCGTGCCCATCGACCTCCGATTAAACCTCATGTTCAATGAAGAGGCCGGCATCTATCTGACTACTGGTCCCCAATTCGGTTTCAATGTCGGAAAAGACGAGTTCACCTGGAACGAGTCGAGCAGTTATAAGAGCACGTTCCAGATGAAGAAATCTATGTTCAACTGGAACTTCGGTATCGGTGCCATGCTGAACAAGCATATTGAGCTGGGTGCCGTCTACAGTATCGGCATAGCCAAGACTGGTGAGCTGGAGGCCGAGATAGATAAGGCCAAACAGAATAACAACGAGCTCAAGCCGAAATCCAGCACCTGGCAGATTTCCGCCACCCTGTTCTTCTGATGGCGAGTCTTGCTGCGACACACCCACAGACTTTGGTTTGATGGAGAGAGGTGCCTGTAAACTGTGAGCAATTGCCGTTGTGAAGGGTAGAAAGGTGCCTTGTGAAGTTAAAACAATGCCAACGTTTTATAAAACTAAGACAATGTCTTATAAAACTAAGGCAATGTCTTATAAAACCAAGGCATTGTTTTAACTTTTTACAGTTATAATTACCAATGGGATTAAACAAAAAAGAATACTGATATGAAACGAATGAAGAATTGGGTGCTCGCCGCCACCCTGACTTTCTGCGGTGCCATGATGATGCTGACGTCGTGTACCGACGCAATCGGCACAGCAGACAATCCCGTGAATCCCAATCCACCCTACGATCCTGCCGGGGAACTGGCCAAGGAGTCTTTCATCAATGAACCCTGGATGGACCGCTCTGTCAAGCCCGGCGACTCGTTCTGGAATTTCTGCGTCGGCGGATGGCTCAAGACGCGCGATGCCAAGGACTTGGGCACTACTGCCGAGTTAGCGAA
>JAEETC010000039.1 GCA_016286585.1 Prevotella sp.
TTGCCAGGAACTCGCCAATAACACTGACAAATTGCGATGAATTTTCCCCAATATCCAAACGCATCAAGTCTTTCTCCTGTTTGGGTTCTTCCTCAAACTTTTGATAATAAACATCATAAGTCACTGAAAGAATGGTTTCATCCAGCTTCGACTCAGCCGCTTTCACTTTCTTATTATTTTGCTGTGCATCAACTCCTGCCATGAATAGCATTGTCATCAGTAATAACAAGATAATCTTTTTCATATCGCAATTATTTTGGCGGCAAAGGTACAGAAAAAGTTCGATAGCCTGATACTATCGGAGTTTGCATTAAGTTTGCATTTGGTATTTAAAGGGTGCGGATTACCTCATCCCAATCTTTGGCACTGCCTTTTTTGCCAAATGTCTTTTCGTATAGACGACTGCGAACGGTAGAGACAGCAGACTTGCTGCGAAAGGTAAGTGTAGCAATACGTACGGGCTCGAAACCTGCTTTCAGCAGGAGACAGACATGATACTCGTGGGGAGAAGGATGGCAGAGCCGCATCAGTCGCGTAGAGAAGCCTTCGTAGGTTTGGTTGACAGTTTCTGATAGCTTTTGCCAGTCTTCATCCGATGGATGATCGTTATCTGAAAGGGTGGCAAGTCGCTGCCATATACTGGTGGATTCTAATGTCTCAACGGCCTGTTTCAGCGCATCCACGTCAGCCTTGGCATAGTCGCGCTTCAGCTGTTCCAGATGCTCTATGCGCATCTCCATCAGTTCCTGACGGCGGCGATGGCGATAAATATAGGTAACATAAAGTGCTGTCAAAACCACCAACAATGCCATACCTAATACAATAATATAGTACTTTTTATCATTATCAGCCCTTAGTTTCTCGTTCTCCTGTTCCTGCTTCTGGTTGTGGTAGAAAGCATCAGCCTGTGCTATGGCCTCGCTGTTGGCGATGTGCTTCAGTTCGTCATCCAACTCTATATATTGGTCCAAATGCCTCACGGCTTCATTCCTCTGCCCTCTGAGAATATCGATATAAGCAAGAATCTTGTGGGCATCGCGCTTACTCACGGAGTTGCCGTTTTCCATCACTTTCTCTCCATAATAACAGGCTGAGTCGGGCTGTCCCGTTTGATAGTAAATCTGGCAGAGCAGGGCATTCAACTTATGTTGTTCGCTTGCAGGCATCCTTTCTCTTAACGACACTGCCAGGGGTTTAGCCGTAAGATAGTGGCCTCTTTCTACAAAGTATGTGGCCAAAGCGAACTGGATTGAGTTCTGCAAACTGTCTTGCCCAAACTCCTTCGCAAGTTTGTTCGCTTTTTGGAGATGAGTAATTTCCTCTGGCAAGTTATGATATGTGGCGCTGATAAACAGTAATGCTTCCATCATGCCTGCCGTGTCGTTCTGCTGCCGGCAATAGTTAAAAACCAGTTTGGCATGTACCCTCGCGGCCTCTGGCATATTATGCCGCAACTGTAGTTTCGCCATCTTACCATAGAGTTTGTTTCTCAACTCCAAATCTTTTCTCTCGGCCAGCATGTCTTCTGCCTTGTAGAAATAGCTAAGCGCCTTGGGACTGTCGCTGCAGTTGGCATAGATTGTGCCCGCAACAATATAACTGCGTAACAGTTTCATCTTATCGCCCGATTCTTCATAATAGTCTACCAGTTTGCGAGCGGTGTCGATATTACGATTAGGTTTCACCTCCTCGCTCATCTCAGCTACGAGCAGAAGGTGATACATCCTAAGATCTTCCGATTGTCGGACAATCTCTCCACTGATGGCTGCAACCTCTTTCCTTGCCAGCTCTCTGTTCTGACGATGATCTATCTTTTCGAGTTCATGATAATAGTAGTCATGTCCCGTCTGGTGACAACTCACCATTGAGAATGCCAATATCAGGACTATTATGATAATCTTCGTTTCCCTCATGGCCTGCAAAGTTAGGCAATAAATACGAAAAACTCTCAGGGAATGAGCAAAAATCTGCCTTTGCAAACTATTTGCAAACTATTTCAGACCATCAATTGACAAGAAAGGCCCTTTGGTTCATCATTCGATGTGGTTGCTAAAAGCATGCACGCGGGGTCAGAAACAATGGGGAATCACGGGGTCGGTTCTCCTTCTATGTTGCAAACCAAATAATTGGTTTGCAACATAGAAGGAGAACCGCCCCATGATGACTGCTATGATTGGCAGCAGATAGGCCAGACGCAGCCACTGCCAGCGATTTGATTTCTGTTTCATCATCATTGTTACTCGTTTTTTGAGGGTACTCTGGTTAGCGATGCCGTTTGCCAGAGAGTACCCGCCCTGACTTGCGGCCTTACGGATTAAGAGTTGTAGATACTGGATGTCGCTGAATCCGTGAGAGAGTACCTGCTGGTCTGCCTCGTACTCATGGATGATGCGCAGGTCATTACGCAGCATCCACATCGTGGGGTTGAACCATTGCAGGGCTGTGAGTAGTTCTACCAAGACGACATCAGCTGAATGGTGCAGTCTGATGTGTCCTAATTCGTGTGTCAGAAGGGCTGTAGTTCCCTCTTCGAAGTCTTTGCGATTCAAAAAAACCGTGTTCCACCAGCTGAAAGGCTGCGATGCTAATTCAGAAACGGCTAACACATGTCCGTCTGACATCGGATGTATCTCGCTATTCTGTTTCATCTGATGCAATTTCCATAGAGACAATAGCATTCTCGAAAGGACTATCGTAACCCCTATAATATATAAGGTGGTTAGGATCATTGACCAATTGATGGGCTTGCTTGCTTCCTCAGTATCATTTGGAATAGATATTGCTGACATAGTGTTATCTGTGGTCGCTTTGTCAGGTGTAATAATCACCTTTCCATCAGCAATTTTTGATTCGCTTTCAATCATCTCTGCCTCATTTCCTATCATCTCCGTAAACTGAGGTTCCACCTTGATAGTCTTGTGTAGCGTTATCACGCAGAGTGGCAGCACAAACGAAGCTATTGCAGTCGACAGCAAAACAATGCGATTCAATTTATGCCAAGTCTCATTAGCTGCAAGGAGTCTCCAGAATACATAGAATACTGCTATTAGCAGCGCTACTTTCAGCTCGTATGTCAGGAACAGATTCATCATCGCTACTTCGTCTTTTTGTATTCTTCTACTTGAGAGAGTAGATCGCGTAGTTCATCCACTGAGAGCTTTTCCTCTTTTAGGAATGCAGACACAAGGCCTTTATAAGAGTCTTTGATATAGTCATCCACTAATCGAAAGATGTTGTTTTTGGCATAGTCCTGCTCGGAGATGAGTGCATGATACTGATAGGTAGTACCATACTGCTTATGGCCGAGATAGCCTTGTTGTTCTAAACGGCGCACGATGGTAGACAGTGTGTTGAAATGTGGGCGAGGCTCCTCATAATGCTCCAAAAGCTCGCGCACGAACATATCTCCATACTGCCAGAACAGCTCCATCACTTCGCGTTCCTTATTTGTCAGTTTCTTCATTTTCAATTGTCTTTAAATTGTCAAATAATCAACTATATCCAGTATCTGGCAGCAAAGATAACTAAAAAAGCAGCAACAAGCAACTATTTTTTGTAGTTATCTTACGTCGCTTAACATCTTTAAATAGTTGTTCACCCCAGTTAACCAGAATTGTACCATGTCACATCGGTGGCAGGATACTTCGTGATTGTCACAGATTATCCTGACCCCGTTGTATCATTCCTATAAAGCGTTTTCTATTCTTTTAGTTTCTGCTGTTAGATATTTCTCCAGGCACTTGGCGATCTTGGGGTAATAGTCGCCCAAAGTTTTGTAGAGGTTGCGGTGTTTGGAGTAATGGCGCATGGCGGTCACAAGTTCCGGCATCCAAAGGAAATCACGGGTAATCTGTTCGTACATTTCTGCTTTGATTTGTTCAGCACTAAAGCTGTTCTCCTGCATGTAGATAATGACAGCCGCACGGACAATGCTCTCATTGATGACACTGGCAGCGTTTCTGTAGGCTTGGTTGCTCATTCCGCGATAATATCTTTCTAGCATTTTCTCGCCGATAGGATGGAGTATGTTAGCATTGGCATCGTAAAGAGGATTGACAAAGGAGTGGTTGAACTCGTGGATGAGTGTCGCGGCATAGTCCGTGCCGTTCTCGAAAGCCTTCCCAGTCTTTTCGTCTATATTGTAGCCACAGATGGCAAAGACCTCTTTGGGGTGGCCGGGCAGTTGCCGACTTGGGCCATAATTGCCGCTCCCGTTAGTGAAGCCGATGACAACGTGGAATCGTTCTGTCGGCTTTGTGCCATAGAAGCGAGGATACCAGTCTTGATGAAAGTACTGCATCACGTTCTTCTCGTAGGTACGAAGGACAGACTCATAAAATGACTGATGCTGCGTATAGAAATCGTGGAAGCGGGTGTCTGCATAGAATTGACTGAGGTGGACGAGGAACGTGTCTATCTCAATATTCTGCCAACGGTTGCCGAGGTTGAGCTTTTCTCCTGTCATCATTATTTCCTTCCCGTCTGTTTCGAGATTGATGGCCATCGTCATCACGGCATCGTAGCCAATGTTGTATTTACTGCGTAAGTCTTTCATGTAAACAACGGCAGGGTGTTGCTTGTATGGCGCAAACCAAGCCTCCGTGTCCTTGGTGTACTGTCCGCCCATATCCATGCAATACTCCCTAAAGCCAGCCGTGCGTGAAAGAATGGCCATGAGTTCCACCTTCTCGGATGCTTCGACTTTAATCTGTGCATTCGCAGATGTTACTACTGTCAGCAGGACCAACAGTAGCAGGAATAGTTTGTTATACTTCTGATGGATCATTGTTCGTTTCTTATTTGTATTTACTTTTTATTATATATACACCGTAATCGCGGAAATATGTCGCTGTCGGGCGTTAGTTCTTCTTTATCGCAGGGTATAGAGAAAGCGTGAACAACCCATATCTTTCCCTCGTGGCTGTAGGAAGTGCCATAATAGTCAGATAAGTTTCGCCCACGCTATAACGTGAACGCTCACCTTATCTATTCTCTGACTATTATTCCTTGAAACTTCCTACATTTCGAGGTCATTGAATGAGATAGCGAACGCCATTTCTCTTGTCCACAATGTCTTTGGGTATCGCACTAATGCGAAATCCAACGGCAAAGGTACTCATTTCTCGTGAATTAGAACGCGGAAATTTCGTATTTTTTTCATTTTTACATATCTAATAATATATAAATTGCAGATTTATGGCCGAAAATTGTTGTTTTTTGCCGAAATTATCGTATCTTTGCCAGCGCAAAGAAGCAAATGAGAATAGATAATAAGTTTGTCGAACTCGCCAGCGAATCGCCTCTGATAGTCTCAGACCGCGCGGTTTATTTGGCTAAAAATAGTTAATTATGATGCAACTAATTGAAAATCAGTATAGAAATCTCGCTAACCAAGTTTTCAACGAGGATGAATATTAAGACACAGTTTTTAATGTAACTAATTGAAAAATCAACGAGGTGTGCAGATATGAATTATTTGCACACCTCGTTTTTATGCCCCAAAGTGCCGTTTTTAGTGGCCCTTTATATCCTATCGGAAATCATCATATCATTATCTTTGGCTGTTGGAAATCATTGTTAGAAGAGATAATGTGAACGAAAAAAAGTTAAAATGCCTGTGTTTTATGATTTATTGGGGAAAAATGTGTACTTTTGAAATCGAATTCATTATGGAGGCTGAAAATGGAATTGCACAATGACATGATCCTGTTGTGGGGCCTCAGTATAGATGCCTGGATTACTATCGCCACGGTGATAACGATCATCGCCGTGATGCTATTGACGAAGGTGCGTACCGATGCTGTCATGCTCATCGCTATTAGTGTGCTGTTCGTTACTGGTGTGCTCGATGCCAAGGAGATGTGCTCGGGCTTCAGTGCAGGTACTGTCGTTGTCACAGGCGTTCTTGCCGTTGTGATGGCTGGACTGCGCTATACTGGTGTACTGCAATGGATGTTGAAGCATATATTCGGATTGCCTGACCGTTTTACAACGGCCCTCTTGCGCATGATGGTGCCAGTTTCTATGTTGAGCGCTTTCGTCAGTAACACGATGTTAACCATACTCTTCGGTAATGTGGTAAAACGCTGGGCGAGGAAACTGAACACAGTACCTTCGAAATTGTACCTTCCTATGGTGTATGCGGTACAGATGGGTGGTGTCTGTACGCTGATTGGTACATCGACTAACATTGTCGTTGCTGACCTCTACGAAAATGCCACCGGTAAGACCATGAACATGTTTTCCATCCTCGTGCCCGGAGCATTGTGCCTTGTTGTTGGAATCGTGTTTATCGTTGCCGTGCGCCGGTGGCTGCCCGAACGAAAGTCTCCGGAAGAAGCTTTTGAGGCGGCGTTCGACTATACGGTGGAGCTGTTGGTTCCCTCCGACAACCCGAATATCTGCAAGACGCTGGGCGAGGCCGGATTGTTCCATGTGAAAGGCGGTAACCTGATAGCTATTCGTCATTTCGATCATGACCCGTCAGTGCTAAGTGAAGATGAGTTCGTGATGGGCGGCGACCGTCTGGTTTATGCCGGTCAGATTGACGATATTCTGGAGTTGAAAGAGACTCATAATTTGGTCGTTTCCGACCATCACATCCGTTCCGTGAACGAGATCAACAACAATTATGAGCTACGCATCGCCTTTGTTAATTTCTATAGCAAACTCATCGGAAAGACCATCGGCGGCAGCACGCTTGAACGAGACAACAATATGGTATTGGTAGCGGTGGCACGGCGTGGCAAGCGTATCGAGGCTGCACCTCGAGAGGTGGAATTGCAGGCGGGCGACACATTGCTCTTCGAGTGTCCGCGCAAAACGAATACCTATGCCGAACATCTTGCATCGATGTTGCAGTTCTCCGACTTCCATGAAGTGGTTAAAATCGGTCCTAACACCATTATTTCTTCGCTAATCATGACGGCGATGATGATTCTCACCGCCATGAACGTGGTATCGCTGCTATATGGCACGGTGCTGGCAGCCCTGTCCATGCTACTCTTCCGCTGTTGTACCATCAATCAGGCCATGGACTCTATTAGCTGGCGTGCGCTGATGAGCTTGGCCGGATCCATTGTGCTTGGCATGGCGATAGCGAAGACGGGGATAGCACAGAAGATAGCTTTCGCTGTCATTAGCATGGTTGGTACGCAGCCCATCCTGGTTATGCTTGGCGTGTGCCTGGCGGCCATGCTGATTACCCAGTTTGTCGAGAATGTGGCTGTCACTGCGATGTTCTTCCCCATCATGTACCAGGCAGCAGTGCAGGTGGGCTACGAACCCGCACCCTTCCTCCTTGCGCTGATGATAGCAGCCAATGCCTCGTATTCCACACCCATTGCTGCGTCGCCCAATATGCTGGTCTACGGTCCTGGTGGCTATCGCTTCTCCGACTACATGCGTATAGGCATTCCCCTGACCATCATCGTCACTATTACTGGTGTCGCCGCTGTCATCCTGGCATATCCGCTGGTTAAACTTTGAGAATGGATAATAGAAATATAATATATGGAAAAAGATTTTGAAGTGAAAAAGGAGGGCTCTGTGCTGACTGTGGCGCTGGGTGAGGAACTGGCAACAGCTAATGCTCCGGCACTGATGGAGGAGTTGATTCCATTTAAAGACCAGGGAGTGGAGAAGGTGGTGTTCTATGCCAAGAATCTGACACACCTTTCCAGCAGTGGAGTCCGTGTTATTATTTACTGCAAGCAGAAACTGAGTGTCAATCCCGAAATTGTGTTCGTGAACTGCAACGAGGAGATTCTTGATGTGTTAGACATCGTCGGCATTCGTTCATTCATCACTTTTGAAAAGCGCTGAACGGGGTCAACGGAATTAATGATTCGCTAACGCTATGGATCAAATCCGGTTGCATTTTCATCCCATTCGTGGCAAGGCACTGGCTATTGTCGCTGCCATCCTCCAGACCGAGGAGGTGGCGTCTGTGGGCAAAGCGTATGGTGTTATTCGTTTGGTGACAGAGGAACTGGTGGTGAACATCGTCGATTATGCTTATCCCAAAGGTGGTGACGATTACCTTGACGTGGAGATTGAGCGCGATGAGGAGCACATCACGTTATGTTTCCGCGATGGCGGCGTGCCGTTTAACCCGCTCGGCCAGCCTCCTCCCGACATCTCGCTGCCGATGGAGCAGCGCCCTATCGGTGGACTGGGCTTTTTCATCGTTACCAAGAAAATGGACTCTGTGACATATGAGTACACTGGCGGCGAGAACGTACTTACCGTTATGAAGAAATTATAAAGGGGAAATAAGTAGAAACTATAAAAACAAAAAAGTGATGTCTGCAATAAAGATATTGAGCGTTGATGACGAGGCTCCTATGGAGTCGATGATCAAACAGCTCTTCAGGCGCAAGATACGCAATGGCGAGTATGAATTCTTCTTCGCCCGTAACGGTGTGGAGGCTCTTGGCATCCTGAGCAAGACCCCTGACATTGAGATTATTCTTTTGGACATCAATATGCCAGAGATGGACGGACTGACGATGCTGGCCAAGGTGAACGAGATGCACAACCCGGCGCTCCGCGTCATCATGGTCAGTGCATACTGCGACCTGACGAACATCCGTCAGGCCATGAACGACGGGGCCTTCGATTTTGTCATGAAACCTATCGACTTGGGCGACTTGAGCTCGACCATCGAGAAAGCCATTAAGCAAATAAATTATGTACACGAGTCGCAGAAGGAGCACTCACAATTGGAGTCACTGAAGAAGGACCTGACGATGGCCAGAGACATCCAGCTGTTTTTCCTGCCACAAACGTTTCCGCCTTTCCCTGAAGATAGTGACCAGCTGGACATATATGCCTCGATGGAGGCCGCTAAGGATATTGGAGGCGACTTTTATGACTTCTTTCACATTGACGATGACCACATCGCTTTCGTTATTGGCGATGTCTGCGGCAAAGGTATCCCCGCAGCCTTGTTCATGGCCTTCAGTCGCACCATTATCCGCTCAAAAGGGATACAGTGTGGCACTGCCAAAGCATGTATGACGGAATCAAACCGCCTGCTGGCGGCCTACTCGGCAGACTGCATGTTCGTCACCGTGTTCTATGCTATTTACAATACGAAGACGGGGCTCGTCATCTATAGTAATGCCGGTCACAACCCACCCTATGTAGTGCGGAGCGATGGCACAGTCGAAGAACTGCCCAAGTCGAAGGATCCTATGATGGGAATCTTTGAGATAGATTACAAGGAGGCCTCCCTGCAGCTGGAGCCCGGCGATATGCTGGTGATGTTTACAGACGGAGTGACCGAGGCCATGAATCCGGATAGAATGGAGTTTGGCACCAGACAGTTGATGACAATCCTTGGCGGACAGGCTGGCAAAAGCAGTCAACAGATCATCGAAGTGGTCAAGAATGCCATCAAGGACTTCGCGGAGGGTGCCGAACAGAGTGACGACATCACGATGTTAGCAATCAAGAGGAGATAAAAAAAGATGAAGCGACATAATCTCATCATAGGGTGTATGGGAGTCCTGCTGTTGTTATCGGTGGCGGCAGTATTTTACATACGCCAAATCGATGGTGAACGCATCGGTGAGTTGGAGTCGCAAATCGGTGAACTGCTCGAGCAGGAGAAACAGTCGGATATAGATCGCCGCGTGAGCAAACAGATGGAGGAGATTGCTTACGGTCAGCAGTTGCTTTCCGAGGAACGCAGCAACGAGGCCATCCGCCAGTCGGAGATTGCCCAGGAGATGACACTTCGTTCGGAAGCCGAACGACAAAAAGCCATTGTTGCGCAGGGTATCGCAGAGACGTCAGCCCAAGAGGCAAAGAATGCCTATCAGATAGCTGAGCATCAGCGTGTGGTAGCCAACGAACAGCGCCAACAAGCCGAGCATGCCAAACTGGTGGCCGACACGCTGAACTATATCTCGTTAGGGCGAACGCTCGGTTCACAGGCATATTCCATCTATCAGGCCGGCGACACGGAGTTGGGCAATATGCTGGCTTATGCCTCGTACCTCTTCACTAACGATTACGGTGGCGACCTCTTTAATCCGTCCGTATTTCAGGCCCTCACGCAGTCGGCTGGCGGTCGCCGCAATTATAGCCTTCACAATGGTAGCGTGTCGTGCACAAGGATTTCTCTCCGCGACAATCACCTGCTGACAACGAGCACGTATGGCGAGATGTTCAGTCACAGCATGCATGGCACTCAGATGCAAACCAAGCGGTTGATAAGCGACAGAAACTACTGCTTCCGTGACGGCTTCGCGGCCAAGAACGGCAAAGACTATGCAGTCAGTCATACTGGCCATCTGGTGATTGCCGACGGCAACCAGATACGTACCGTCTATTTAGAGCATGTCGATCGCCCCTTCAGTCTGCAGGACATCAATGACGGTCGCCAACTGCTGGTTGTCGGCGAGAATAGTATTGCCCTGTTCGATATCGCCACCGAAAAGATTATCAGCACACGCCGACTCGACTTCCGTGTCGTCAATACTGGCAGGCGCGACAACAAGCCGCTGCTTTTTGACAATCGCGGAGGCATGCACCTCGTCAACAGCCTTGATGACATGACGCGTGAAAAGGTACCTGTTTCAGGTCAGGTCACAGCCTTTGCAAAGAGTTATAGTCGTCGACTCACAGCCTATGGCATGGCCGACGGCACCATTTGGCTGATTAACGGAAAGGGCAAGCCATACAAGCTCGTGGGACATCTCTCGCAGGTGACAAAGTTAGAGTTTGACGCATACCGTCTCTACTCGTCCAGTTATGACGGCAAGTTGCTCTTTTGGATGACCAGTGACCCGCAGATCAAGCCCATCACGCTGTTCCAGTCCAGCAGCTGGCTTAACGACTTCACCTTCAGCAAAGACATGAATTATATTTGGACGGGCGAATATAACGGTACCGTTACCGAATATCTTATCTCGTTGCCCATGATTGCCCAGCGTCTCCGTCAGAATGTGAAACGCAATTTCACTCAAGAGGAATGGGACTACTATGTGGGCAGAGGGATACCGTATAGAGAGGTAAAAAAGTAAAAAGGTAAAAAATGATGCAGTACAACAAGCTTTGGATAAAAGGTTGGGTAAAAATCGTTTTACCCTTTTACCTTTTTACCTTTTTACCTTTAGCCTTGGCTTCGCAGGGTCTTCCGCTTATTCATAACTATACGGCAGCGGATTATGGCGGTCATAACCGTTGCTACGATATTGTGATCGGCGAGGACGGTACGGTGTTCGTGGCAAACTTCGAAGGACTGCTCTACTACGACCGTTCCCGTTGGCGTATCATCCATTCGCTAGACATCAGCCGCGTCACGGCGGTCTACTGTGACAGCAATAACACTATTTGGATTGGTGGTTACAACTACTTTGCCCGCCTACAGAAACGGGCCAACGGTGAACTGTTTATGCAGCAGGTGGGAAAGAATGGCCAGTTCGAAGGCGAGGTGATGAAAATCTTTGAGGAAGGGGGCTCGTTGCTGTTTGTAGCCAGTGACAACAATATTTATGAAGTCAACGGCAGCATCGTTTCTCTGAAGATGCGCACGAATGCCAAGTTCCGTCCCGGCGTGGAAGCCCAAATTGTTTCGTTGGAGGCTCTGAAAAAGGGTGAAGAAAATGCCACGCTGGATGATATTATCCAGACGGTCAAACTGGATGGTGGGCTTCAAGTCAAAGTCAAAAAGAACAACGGTCTGATCATTACTGACGATCATGGCTATGACCTCTATGCCATCACAGAGGCTGACGGCCTGTGCTCCAATCAGGTGGCCTGCGTGGCCTATGACGGTCACGGCATGCTCTGGGGTGTTACGTCACATGGCGTTTTTTCGATTGAAATACCATCGGTCTACAGCTATTTCCTAGCCAAGGACGGTCTCTTAGGCGAAATTCATTCTATTACAGCCTTCGACGGTAAGATTTATGCGGGCGGCACCAATGGTCTCTACAGCATCACTTCGCAGCAATGCAATCGTGTAGCCGACATCAACAATATCTGTTGGATGTTGTACCAAAGTCGTGACGGACTATTAGCCGCCACTTCCAGCGGCATCTACAAAATTGCACGTGACGGCAATGTTAGCAGGTTGTCGTCTAACGCCACTACTGCCATACTGGTGGATGGTGACAAGGTATATACCGGAGAACCCGATGGTGTCTACTGTTATCAAGCGGGCAAAGTACAGCTGGTGAATGACCTCCCGTTGGTAACGGATATCCGCAAGGATGCTCATGGCGGTCTCTGGTTCCAGAATGTTCACGGTAAAACCCGAGGTACTGACCCCGGCAAACCTCGCGACCCCATCGCCGACTTGTCCAGCCATCTGTATATGCCCGTCAGCGACATTGAGGTGAAGGCCCAGTATCGTCATGGTGCCCAGGTGTGGATTGGCGGTGATGAAGTGCTGGCCATCGTCGACACTGACAAGAAAGCACTTAGTGCACTCATCGACAGTTGTAACGTTCGTTTCCGTTCCATCGTCATGGGTGGCGACAGCGTACTCTGGGGCGGCTATGGCGACATGCCCAGAAGGGTGGCGATAGACAGCGACGAGGGACATCTGCAGTTCTTCTATGCTCTTGACTATGCGCCGCTTTCGGGCAGAACCCTGTATCGTTATAAGTTAAGCAACCAGAGCATCTGGGGCACTGACGGACAGTGGAGTGCCTGGACCGAAAAGCACGACGTCGAATTCCTCAATCTACCCTACGGATCGTTCACACTTAGCGTACAGGCCCGGCTGGCCAATGGCGAACTGTCCGAGGTAGCTTCCGTTGGCTTCAGCATAGCTTATCCGCTCCTCATGCGTTGGTATATGGTGCTGCTCTATTTCATCATCATTGCCTGCATCGTCTGGCTGCTGTTCCGTTACCGTCTGAAGCGTCTGCAAAAGGAGAAGATCAAGCTGGAACAAATAGTCGAAGAGCGTACCGCCGACCTCCGTAACGCCCAGGACGAGCTGATACGTCAGGAAAAGATGGCTACGGTGGGTAAACTGACCGAGGGACTCATTGACCGAATCCTGAATCCTATGAACTATATCATCAATTTTTCCAAGATATCCAACGACCTGCTGAAAGACCTTAAGGAGAATATCGACAACGAGTCGACGGTGAAGGCCGATGGCCAGGTCATCATCAGCGAGACCGACTATGAAGATACGCTTGACATTGTTGACATGCTGACCAGTAACCTGCATGATGTAGACATGTATGGACAGAATACCAGTCGTATGCTGAAGGCTATGGAGGAGATGCTGAAAGACCGTACTGGGGGGTATGCCGATATGGACCTCCTGCCGGTGCTTCAGCAGAATGAGGAGATGCTTGCCAAGTATTATACTGACGAGAAAGAGCAGTATCATATCCGTACAACATTTACACTACCCGACAGTCCTATGCCCTTGCACGGCAATCCCGCCATGCTCAGTAAGGCCATCATGAATCTGTTGGGCAACGCTGTCTATGCTGTAGTCAAGAAAGCTCAAAAGGTGGAGCGTTATGTCCCTGAAGTCTCGCTGACCGTCGCGGTCGCCGAAGGAGAGTACGTCCTGAAGATTCGTGACAATGGCGTCGGTATCGACGAGAAGTTGCTCGACAAGATTTTCAATCCCTTCTTCACCACTAAGACCACCAGTGAGGCTGCGGGCATAGGACTCTACCTGAGTCGCGAAATCATACAGAACCACAGCGGCGACATCAGTGTGGCAAGTGTCAAGGACGAATACACAGAGGTAACCATAAAGGTAAAAAGGTAAAGGAAATGAAACAAAAGAAACGACAAAGAATTATCGGTATGGTAAAATGGGGTTTGCTCTTTTACCTTTTTACCTTTTTACCTTTAAGCGCCTTCGCCCAGGTTGACACGAAGATGCGCGACATATACACCCAGGCCGAGAGTGATTACCAGATAGGTCGCATCGAACAGGCCCGCGATATCCTGTTGCAGAATCTTAACGCCTTTCATGGCAATCTGCACCAGAATGCGCTCCGTCTCGTCGCTCTCTGCTATCTGGCCCGCTTCGACATGGAGCAGACCGAGAGGTATGCCACGCTGATGTTGCAGGAGAATCCCTACTACAGTCCGTCGTCAGGTGATCCGGCTACCTTTGCCGATCTGGTGAATAATATCAAGGCCGGCATGACCCCCACCATTACCACCGCCTCCAGTCAGGCCGAGAGTCTGGAAGAGGTTCCTGTACCCACCACGCTCATCACCGCCGAAATGATTCAGAACAGCGGTGCCCGTAACCTGCAGGAAGTGTTGGCGGCCTATGTGCCTGGCATGAACCTCATTGACTGTAATGACGATATCAACATCGCCATGCGTGGTATCTACAGTAATACCCAGGAGAAAATTCTCATCATGCTCAATGGTCACCGCCTGAATAGCTATGCCACCAACACCGCCGCCCCCGATTTCAGTATCTCCTTGGAGAGGGTGAAGCAGATAGAGGTGTTGCGCGGTCCGGCTTCTTCGCTCTACGGTGATGTGTCCCTGACTGGTGTGGTAAACATCATCACCTGGCAGGGGGCTGATGTCGATGGCCTTCAGGCGAAGATGGGTGTGGGCAACTACGGCCAGATCAAGGCCGATGCCGTCTTCGGCAAACGCTATTTCGACATCGATCTGCTCGTCTGGGGCAGTGTCTACCGCAACAGCGGTGAACAGCGCGATGCACCCGACGACCGGAATGCGGAAACCTATTTCAACATGCCTTATGACCATATCAGCATTGGTCGCATCGGCAATCGTCCTACCTACGATTTTGGCCTGCAACTGGGCTATAAAGGTCTTCAGCTCATGTACGACACCCATTTTTCGCAGGTGGTATCCCCCTTCACCATGAGCTCGCTTGCCTTGTCATACAACCATGACCGATACCGCACCTATAATGGCCTGTCACCATGCTTCAGCACCAGCTCGCATCATGCCGACCTCAGTTATCAATGGTCCATGTTCAATGTACGGTGGAAAGCTGCAGCCACCTACGACAAGTCCGACCTGACGCGCTATCAGGTCATCAGCGACGAACCTATGACCGCATGGTTCCTGTCTCTCCCATTTCCCAATTATATGATACAGACGTTCGACAGCTGTGGAGGATTCTCCCGCTACGTCAACGGCCAGGAGCAGAACTACGGTTTCCAGCTGAAGGGCAACTATGCCTATACAATGGGCGACAACCATCATGGCAACATCAGCTTCGGAGCCGAATATGGCCACTTCCAGCTCGACGACATCCGTTATCAGATAGGCTATAATTTCGAAGAGACATTTCCCGAGGAGACGCGGATACGAGAGACAGGAAAAGGCAGCGAGAACAGAGCTGATGCCTGGCTCCAGTTGAAGCACCGGTGGAACTTCTCACTTTTCTCTCGTCCCTTCTCACTCATCGCCAATGCAGGCTTGCGTTTCGACTATAAGAAACGCTACGACGACAGCAAGGTGCGCGAGCTGTCGCCACGAGCGGCCCTTATCCTGCAGCGCCCTCGCTGGAGCGTCCGGCTGAGCTATTCCAAGTCCTTTGTCGACGCCCCCTACATCTACCGTCAGGCCAACGTTCTGGCAGTACTCTTGCGTGAGCGCGAGCCCATCACCCTCTCGCCGGAGCGCGCCCACTCTTTCCAGCTCTCCTTTGCCGGCAACAACTGGATCAAGGGGCTGAACTTCGAGGTCAACGGCTTCTATAACTATGCCAGCGACCTCATCATGACCAATATTATCGATTACAGTAACGTCGGCCAGAACAAGACCTGTGGCGTGGAGCTGATGGCCGGCTACAGACAGCCGAAGTTCACCGCCGACTGGAACTTCACCTGGACCCACACCTTCAAGTCAAACCTCATTAACATTGGAGAGCTTGAAGCATTCCGCCCCTACTATAATAACGACATCAATGACAACAACAACACCCCCGTCATCATGTCTAACCTGATACTTGGCTGGCAGGCTACGCCGAAGCTGAAGCTTCATACCCATGTACTCTTTGAAGGGCGTCAGACATCCTATAACCCCGACATTGAGCAATACGTCCTGGTTAACACCCATTACATCGAATGGGCCATTTACAAGCTCTCACCTGTGACGGCAGACATGGCCGCCGCTGCCTGGGATGCCGCAGTCGATGCTGCCGAAAAGAGCATCACTCATTTGGAGATGCCCGCCCGTTGCATTCTGAACGTCGGAGGCGAATATATGATCGGCCCTGTCACCCTCGGACTGAACATCCACAACCTTCTGGGCACCCGTTATAACCGCAGTGGCATGAACACCAATCTTATCCCGCAGCAGGGCCGTTGGTTCATGGGAAACATCGCCGTCCGTTTATGATTGATAGCTTTTGCAAATGATTACTCAAAGAAGCCATGGGGAATTCGTTTAAACATTGGCAGTCTTGTTTAGAAGAAATACCCTCTCGACACTTTTATCCCATTACCACATCAAGTACCATCATCAGGACAAAACCGATGGCAAAACCGATGGTGCTGAGATTAGAGTGCTGACCGCTGGAGGCTTCAGGGATAAGTTCCTCGACTACAACATAGAACATGGCACCTGCGGCAAAGGCGAGCATGTAAGGGAGAACGGGCATGAGCAGAGAGGCGAGCATTAGGACGGCAATGGCTCCGACGGGTTCTACGGCTCCGCTCAATGAACCGATGATAAACGAACGCCAACGACTGTTCCCTGCCGCCCGCATCGGCATGGAGATGATGGCTCCTTCTGGTACATTTTGAATAGCGATACCCAATGATACGGCGACGGCACTGGCAAGAGAAATGTTCGTTACTCCGCTATCGGCTCCTGCAAACACTACACCTACAGCCATACCTTCAGGCAGATTGTGAATGGTGACAGCAAGGGCAAGCATCGCTGTCTTCGATAGATGGGAACGCATGCCTTCCGGTTTGTCCGTTCCGATATGCTGGTGTGGTGTCAGTTCGTCGATGAGCAACAAGAATCCCATGCCAAGCAGAAAACCAATGGCTGCTGGAAACACAGCCCATTTGCCGCTATTAACATCCATCTCCATCGCGGGAATCAGCAGCGACCACACTGATGCCGCCACCATCACACCCGATGCAAAACCCAACAATGCTTTCTGCAAGCGTATAGGCATCTCATCCTTCATCAAAAAGACGAAAGAAGAGCCGAGCATCGTGCCCAGCAGCGGAATCAGCAGTCCTATGATTAATGTCATTACAGTTTCATTACCCGCTTCATCTCCAGGTTCTCATAGCCCTCGGGGCAGTGAGTGGAGAGATAGACGGTGGGATTGTTCTTGATGAAAGTGCGGACGCGGTCGAGGGTCTCGCGGGCTGCCGTTTTGTCCTCGAAGATGATTGAGAGTTTGTTGGCCTTCAGGGCAGCGTCGCAGTAGGTGATGTCGCCGTGGAACATGTAATAGAGTCCGTCGTGCTCCAGAATGACGATGCTGTTGCCCTTGGTGTGGCCCTTCGCCTCGATGAAGTAGAGACCAGGGACGATTTCCTCGCAGGCGGGGAAGTTCTGGTAGCGTCCGTCCTTATAGCTGACACGGACGATATTTTCACCTTCCAACTTCATCGCGTCGGCATCCTCAGGCGAGATATAGACTTTGGCGTTGGGGAACTCGCTGATGCAGTCCGAATGGTCGCCGTGCTTGTGGGTGATGAGGATCTTCGTCACCTGCTCAGGCTTGTAGCCCAGTGCGGCGAACGATGCCATGTAGTCGTCCACCCTGTCGCCCATGTAGAGCGGTGCGCCCAATTTCTTGGCCGGGGCCGACATGCCTGTCTTGAAACCGGTATCTATGAGGATGATGCCTTCATCGGTCTCGATGAGGAAGTTCTGGAGCGAGCTACGGTAGATGATCTGCTCGTCGAACATGTCCTTACCTTCCTCGCCGCCAAAAGCGAAACTCTGATTCATAAAGCCGTGGTCATACATGCGTACGGCCTTGATTGCCTTGATTTCGACCTTGTCGCAATTCATTCGCGACTCGGCAGAGTTCAAGCATGCTTGACTCTGCTCTCGCTGCTCATTCATTTCCATATTTCTTGATTTATTCTTCCACAGCTACGAATTTCTCTTTCTTACGCTTGCAGCGGGGGCAGCGCCATGTATTGGGCAATTCCTCAAAGGGAGTGCCAGGAGGGATGTTCTGCTTGGGGTCGCCCTTTTCAGGGTCGTAGGTGTATTTGCAGGGGCATTTGAACTTTGTCATAATCGTATTTTCGTTTTAGGATTAAAAAGGGCAGCAAGTATCGGTGTCTTTCAGCCAAAAGACTCAGTCACCTTGCTTGCCGCCCGTTGAAGATTTGAGTATCCCCGTTCATCGGGGAAACGGCATAAGCCAAAGGGGCTATGCCATGAGAGATAATCAAGCGGGCTGCCACTTGCAACGGACGGGCGACACAATCGCGCCTTCCTTCTTCAACTCGGCAAAAGCCTTGTCCACTTCCTTGCGGTCGATACCTGTAATCTCCGCAATCTTGCCAGCGTTCACGGGAGCACCGAACTTACGCATAGCCTGTAATACCTTCTCTTTCATAATTTTCAATGTTCAATGTTCAATGAATTACATCTGCATTATCAGCCAGTTCTGTGCGCCAATCTTCTCAATCATCTCGAGTGCGCCCTGACTCCAGTAGAGGTCTTCTTCCTCGTCGGCTAGGTAGTCCTTCAGAATGTCGAAGGTGAGATAGTCCTCACATACCGAACCCATGCATTTGCGCAGCAACTCCACGCCCGGCTCCTGAATCTTCAGGTCCTCCTTGATGTACTCCACGGGGTCGTAGCACAGTGCGCGAGCCTCGTGCTTCTCCACCTTCACTTCGCCGCCGAGGTCGAGGATGCGGTCGATGAACTTCTCCACCCATTCCATCTCCTCCGTGTAGTGGCCGATGTACTTCTCGCCCAGCTTTGTGAAGCCCTGGGCCTTGAAAATCTGTCCCTGTACCTTGTGTACGAATGCACCTTCTGAGAGGCCTGTTACGAAGAACTGCAATGCTTCGATTGATTTCTGCTTGTCCATAATCTGAATTGTTTTTGAGTGAATACTATGTTATTTGTTATCTGGATGCAAGGTCAGTGCAAACCGAATGCAGAAAGCTCGCTTTATGCTGAGGTGCAGCCTGACTTCGCAGTGTGATTTCAATCACGCTGCAAAGTTACGATGTTTTTTCCATAGAATTGCAAGCTAAAACGAAACAAAAACCGACCAAAACGAAACAAATTCAAAATTTATTAGTATCTTTGCACCCAAATATTGTGATTATGTACAGCTTGAAAGAATTTTGGCAACTGAGAAACCTACCTTTTCCCGAAGGTGAGTGGGATGGAAACGTTATCTGTCTGGAGACTAACGCGGAGTGGTCATTCGGCGCGAACGAGACGCACGGCTTCTTGTCTTGCTATATCTATACGATTGTCACGCGCGGCTGGCTTACCATATTATATAATAATCGCGAACTTACGCTGCACAAGGGCGACCTCTATACCTATTCGCCCGGCTTCGAGATAACCATCCTCTCGTCCTCCAGCGACTACAGCGGCATCTGCCTGCTGGGCGACGAGCACTTCACGCTCAGCCTGCCCATGGTGCGCGATGCCATCCGCACGGCCTACTTCACGGTGGTAGAACTCACCTCGCCCGTAATGCCGTTGAAAGCCGACGATTTTCGCCGTCTGCGCGAACTGATGCTGATGATGATTCACTACCAGCAGATGGGACTCCCGCTTTCCAACGACAGCTTGCGTATGCTCTACAACCTCTTCCTCACCGACCTCTCCACCGTCCAGCAGCACAGTATCCGCGAGCACCGCTTCCCCAAGCGCGTCGAGGAAATCTTCCTCGGATTCCTTCACCTACTGCCCCAACACTTCGCAGAGCATCACGACATCGGCTTTTACGCCTCCGAACTCTGCATCACCACCACCTACCTCTCGCGTGTTGTCCGCCAAGTGTCAGGTGGGCGCACCGTCGTCGATTACATCAATCAGATGCTCCTCATGGAGGCAACTTTCCTCCTGCGCCAGACCTCGCTGAGCATCACCCAGATCTCCGACCGGCTCCATTTCGCCGAAGTCACCACCTTCGCCCGTTTTTTCAATCGGATGAAAGGAATGAACCCGAGGGAGTTCAGGAAAGGGAAGTAAATCAGGACTATACAACTTCCATGCCGAAGGGCGACAGGGCCAGCTTTGCCAGGCGAAAATGCATCTTTCCCCATGGGATGCCGATGATGGTGATGCAGAGCAACAGGCCGTAGAAGATGTGGGTGAGACAGATCCAGATGCCGCCAACGAAGAACCACAGCACGTTCATGAACATGCTCAGACAGCCGGGCTGCGACTCCTTCCACTTCACCTTCGAACCGAACGGCCAGATGGCCAGTATGCCCAGCTTCATGCTCTGCAAACCAAACGGGATGCCGATGATGGTTATCATCAGTATCAATCCTGCGATGAAATACTCAATGGCAGTATGCAGACCGCCAAAGATCAACCAAATTATATTGCCTAAAAATTTCATTCCCTGTTTAAATGACTACTGCCGTTCCACTGGTGGCTACCATGAGCATGGAGCCGTTGGCACCAACGGTCTCATAGTCGATGTCGATGCCTACGATGGCGTTGGCTCCAAGAGCCTGAGCACGCTGCATCATCTCCTGCATGGAGGTGTCCTTGGCTTCTGAAAGCACTTTCTCATAAGCGCCTGCACGACCGCCTACGATGTCGCGGATGCCAGCAAACAGGTCCTTAAACATGTTGGCACCGATAATGGTTTCACCTGTCACTATACCCTTATACTCGCGGATAGTGTGACCTTTAATTTGTGGGGTTGTTGAGAGTATCATAATCGTTTCTTTTTAAAAGTTCCTATCTGTTAGACGTAACAATGATCTGAAAAGTTGCAGATGAAATAAATAAGTGCTATCTGTACCAACAGAATCAGAGGAAGTCCATACTTGAACTTCTTGTGCATCGTCTTATGCCGCCAAACCTTCATACCAAGCAAAGCTCCAATGCTGCCACCGATGACTGCCAGTATCAGCAAGGTAGCTTCGGATATGCGCCAGCTGCCTTGCTTGGCCTTCCACTTATCAATGCCATAGACCAGGAAGGTCACAACATTGATAACAATCAGATAATATAGCAGAGCGTTTGCCATCACAGTTATTCTTTGCCTTTGTTTTTGTCAGTAATCACAAATACTATTAAATCTGACCACAAATATAGTGATAATCTCTGAATTATTGCTAATTTTGCACCAACTTTTAGAAAAGTTTATGACAAAAACGTCCATATTCCAGCACCCCGTGTGGGTGGTTGTATTTGCCTTGACAGCAGCAATAGCGTGGGGATGGGCTTTCCCGCTTATCATAGTGGGCTTCAGTGCCTTTGGCATTACGGCGAACATGACGGGCGGAAAAATGCTCTTTGCTGGCATTCGCTTTGCTGCGGCAGGTCTGATTGTCTTGTCCGTAGCCCAGGAGGTCATCCTATGAAACATCTTATTTTATAACGATTATGGTACAACAAGTAGAGATAATACTTAAGCCTAAGTCAAGAGGCTTTCACTTAGTGACAAGTGAGATACTGAGTCAGTTACCGAAATTACCGAAGACTGGCATCATCAACATCTTCACAAAGCATACCAGTTGTGGACTGACTATCAATGAGAACTATGATCCAGATGTCCGTGTGGATATGGAGACAATCTTTAATAAGTTGGTCCCGGAGAATCGTCCTGAGTACGAACATACATTGGAAGGTTCCGATGATATGCCAGCTCATGCAAAGTCCGTGCTAAGTGGTGTAAGTCTTACTATCCCAATCACCAAAGGCAAGTTGAACTTGGGAACTTGGCAGGGCATCTATTTTTGTGAATACCGTAACTTTGGTGGTACCAGAGAGTTGGTAGTAACGATTATAGGAGAATAATATATGACTCTCCCAAAGTTCATAATAACAATGGATGGCTACTTTCGCCTTGGCATGGTCAACCAACATAAGCATCTGCTGAAGTCGGGTGACCAATGTATCGGCGGTGGGTATTACCACTTTGACTTTGTTTCCAACCGCATCCTCCTTGACAGGGAATCATACGACTTTGGCCGTCCCAAATGGCATCTGCTGGAAACATTGAAGGTTCCTTCTACGTATCGTGGCATGCGAATTGTCTATTCGTATGATGATGGCTTCCATGATGATTTCAACGTCAGCGAGGAGCTGAATATCGAATATTATGACTGACTTCGATTCCATTTGGCGCACTCAGGACGAGATTAGAACGGTAGTCAATGCCGTTCTGGGCGAATGCATCTGGAATCTTTGTTACAGCGAGCGACGGATGGCCATTGAACTGGAACTGACTGTCACGCTTGATGATGATGCTATCAGCAATCTTTGCTGCCAGTTCCCCATTGCTGCCGATTACGACGGAGTTGGTATGAAAGGCTCTAAGTTCGTGTTTTATCCTGATACTTTTCTTCCTAAGAAAAGATGATACTCATCTTCCTCTGGGAGGATTTCTTATGATTCTACCTAATTATATAATTAAGGTTCCCGCGTGTGCAATCGCTAAAAAAGTCTAAGACTTCACGTAAAAAGGGATTGTTAAGAAATTAAACTGTATCTTTGCATCATGTTAAGGTTTAAATAATAGCATTATGATTTTATTCGATCAGATTAGCGAGGACATCAAGTCAGCAATGAAGGCTCGCGACAAGGTTCGTCTGGAGACGCTTCGCAACATTAAGAAAGTATTTCTGGAAGCAAAAACCGCTCCTGGAGCCAACGACACATTGGCTGATGCAGATGCATTGAAGATTATCTCAAAACTGGCTAAGCAGGGCAAGGAAACTGCAACGACCTACACTCAAGCAGGGCGTCAAGACCTGGCTGATGCAGAGTTGGCACAGGTGGAGGTTCTTGAGAGTTATTTGCCGAAACAACTTTCCCAAGAGGAGATAGAGGCGGAGGTGAAGAAGATCATTGCTG
>JAEETC010000203.1 GCA_016286585.1 Prevotella sp.
AAATAGTGGTTTTCCCTGAAACCACCAAACATTTTCGACTGAATAGTTAAAAAAATACATAAAGTTTCCTCATATCAGGTTTTTTATGTATTTTTGTGCCCATTAAGATTTTATGCTACTACATATAATAAATAATATGAGAAAACTAACAACCCTCCTGCTGTTGGTCGCCAGCCTCACCACGACGGCCCAGTCACACGTCATGGACGTGAACACACAGAAACTAGGGGCCCCCGTTCAGCCCACGATGTACGGAATCTTCTTTGAGGATATCAACTACGCTGCCGACGGCGGCCTCTATGCCGAAATGGTGAAGAACCGCTCGTTCGAGTTTCCCCAGCGACTCATGGGCTGGCGCGCCTATGGCAACTTCGACGTGAAGGATGACGGACCCTTCGAGCGTAATCCCCATTATGTGCGTCTGAAGTACTCTGGCCACAACGACAAGTTCACAGGTCTCGAGAATGAAGGTTTCTTCGGTATCGCCGTGAAGAAAGACGCCACCTACCGTTTCTCCCTCTGGGCCCGCTGTCCTGAGGGTGGAAAGTCCACACTCGAGGTAAGCTTCGTCGACAACGACACGATGGGTGAAGACCAGCGCTTCGCCACCGTGAAGGTCGAGATCAGCGGCAAGGAGTGGAAGAAATACACCGCCACCATGAAGTCGCCCCGCACCGAACCGAAGGGTGCTCTCCGCATCTTCCTCGCCGGCGGCAAGGCCACGACTGATGTGGAGCATATCTCCCTCTTCCCCGCCGACACGTGGAAGGGTCGTGAGAACGGCATGCGTAAAGACCTCGCACAGGCACTCTTCGACATGCACCCCGGCGTGTTCCGATTCCCGGGCGGCTGTATCGTCGAGGGTACCGACCTCGAGACCCGCTACCAGTGGAAGAACAGCGTGGGTCCTGTGGAGAACCGTCCTTTGAACGAGAACCGCTGGCACTATACCTTCGGCCACCGTTTCTATCCCGACTACTTCCAGAGCTATGGCCTCGGCTTCTTCGAGTTCTTCCAGCTCTGTGAGGACTTCGGCAGCGAGGCCCTGCCCGTTATCAGCTGCGGACTGGCCTGCCAGTTCCAGAACCCTGATCCCACGAAGAAAGGTGTCCACGTGGCCGTCGACGACCTCGATGACTACATCCAGGATGCCCTCGACCTCGTGGAGTTCGCCAACGGCCCCGTCGACAGCAAATGGGGCAAGGTGCGTGCCGACATGGGCCATCCCGAGCCCTTCGGTCTGAAGTACCTCGGCGTGGGTAACGAGCAATGGGACTACGACGAGGCCCATGGCGGCTTCGGTCCCGTCTTCACCGAGCGCCTGAAGAAATTCTCCGACGCCATCCGCGCCAAATATCCCAACCTCAAGCTCATCGGCACCACAGGCCCCAATTCCGAGGGCTGGGACTTCGACCTGCTGCAGCCCCGCATGAAGCAGCTGAAGGTAGACCTCTACGACGAGCACTACTACCGCAACGAGGAGTGGTTCCTCAGCCACGGTCTACGCTACGACAGCTACGACCGCAAGGGCCCCCGCGTGTTTGCAGGCGAATATGCCTGCCACGGCAAGGGTAAGAAATGGAACCACTTCGAGACCTCGCTCTACGAAGCCGCCCACATGACGGGCATCGAGCGCAATGCCGACATCGTCCACATGGCTACCTATGCCCCACTCTTCGCCCACGTTGAGGGCTGGCAGTGGCGTCCCGATGCCATCTGGTTCGACAATCTGCGCTCGTTTAAATCCGTCAGCTACTACGTGCAGCAGCTCTACGCCATGAACAAGGGCACCAACGTGCTCTCGCTCACCATGCAGAAGCAGCCCGTAGCCGGACAGCCCGGACAAGACGGTCTCTTCGCCTCCTCAGTCTATGACAGCACCACGGGCGAGGTCATCGTAAAGGTCGCCAACACCTCTGACCAGACGCAGCCCGTCACACTGAACCTTCAGGGCCTCAAGAGTGCTACCACGGCCCAGACCATCACCCTTCATAGTGACAATATGAACGGTGAGAACACCCTCGACGAGCCTGAGAAGATCATCCCCGTTCAGGGCGCCATCGCCGTCACCCCTGGCAAGAAGGCCTCCTCGATCACCGACGAGCTTCCCGCCAAGACCTTTAAAATATATAAGGTGAAGAAATAGTCCTAACTACGAAGGAACAAAATGAAACCAGCGGGACCGCACGGCTCCGCTGGTTTATTTATTATCCACTAATTAAATAATACGTGTATTTCGTGGCAATAAATTTTATTCATAATACTCGATGGTGCGGGTCTGCTCCATGGTCTGGCCCATCATCTCGCCAGTACGGCTGATCCAGTTGCCCTTGGCGTCGAACTTGTAGTTCGTGTAGGGTGATTCCATCTTATTGCCACCCATATCCATGATGTCGGCCTTCAGCGTGCCGTCCTCGTTATAAGAACGCTTCACCTCCATGTCGTTGCCCATGACGTTCATCTTCTGGCTCACCACGCGACCGTTCTCCCACTTGTAGCTGACCTCGATCTCGTTGCCCATCATCTCCATCTTGGCAGACTGCAGATAGCCGTCGGCATCATACTTGGCATCCTTCATGCCCTGCTGCGACATCTTGCCGTCCTGAGAGAATGTGATCACAATGTCCTGACCCATACGGTTGCTCTTGATACACTTCACGGCACCCTTGGCCTCGTTGAGCTCAACATCGTGGAACTTTGTCTGTGCCTGCATAGCGAACGAAACTGCCAGCATGGCAACCATCATCATTAATTTTTTCATTGTCTGTGTAATTTTAAAAGTGATTAATTAAGTTAGATAACTGACCCTTAGACGCAACAAGTTGCAAAAGGTTTAATTTAATGATCAAGAATTTTAGAATTAGAGAATTTTTATTATTTCGATCTCCTTCGATATTCCCAAAGTTCGATGGAGTTGACGATGTTCTGCCAGAGCACGTAACAGCCAGCACCAACGGAGGCCACGGGGTTCAGATAGGTGTAGGCCACCCAGATGGAGAGTGCCGTATTCTTCTGAAAGAGAGCCTGGCCACCGTCGATCTCGTCGCCCAGATGACGCCCGATGAAACGGCCTGTGAGGAAGAGCACGAAACAAAGCATCAGACTCAGCACGGCAATCATCAGCAACAAGGGGAGACCGGCCTCGCAATGCACGATGTTGCGGACGGTGACGCCCGAGGTGATACTCAACTGCACGGCCCAGAGGTAGAACGACAGGTCGGGGATCGACACGATCCAGGCACAAACACGCTTCACGTAGTGTTGCATAAACCACCCCAGCGCCAGCGGCAGGATGAGCACGTAGGCCAGCTTCTCGAGGATGATGAGGAAGGCGCTCCAGAAGTCGAGCTGCGACCCGCGCTCCAGCAGCGGGAACACGGCAGGAATCATCAGCGCCGAGGCGAACGAGGAGATCACCACAAAGGCCGTCATCGTATTGATGTTACCCCCGATCTTCGCCGTCACCACAGGGGCCGCCGTCGCAGCAGGGCCGATGATGCAGGTGAGGACACTCTCCCACAGAACCTTCTGCCAGAGGTTGGCCTCTACCGCGAAAATGATCCACACGTTGAGCGCCACCAGCAACAGCTGGGCCGCCATCACCCCCACATGCCAGCGATGAGGGCGCATCTGATGGAAGTCGATGCGGCAAAACGTCGAGAACAGCGTACAGAACACCATCATCGGGAACACCGTGTCGACCACCTTGCCCAGCGCATCGCCCGCGGCATCGAGCTGCGGCACCCAGTAAAACAGCAGATAGACCACCGTTCCCGTGGCTATTGCCACCGGTAGCGTCCAGTCCTTCAGAAATTGCTTCACATTCAACATATCGCGTACAAAGGTATAAAAATAACCGCAGAAAAAACAGATTACACAGGAAAAAACAAAAAAAACTGCAAATTCTCTGTTATCTGAGGTTTATAGAAAAGAAAATATATAGAACATTGACCAGATGGTTGGTAAAGAAGAACTTTTTTGAAAACATGTTCCAAACTTCCGGACTCTTCGCGGGAATGGTTACGGTTACAGCAGTAACCATATCCCCTTTTTTACAAAGCAAACAATCAAATTACTTTACACATTTTATATACATAGAGTAAACTCGGAGTTTAGATAGCCTAAAGTGGGAGTTTAGATAGGGTAAAGTCGGAGTTTACCCTATCTAAAGTCTGAGTTTACTTAGCCTAAAATCCAGGCAACCATAAAGCATTGTATATCAAATAGATACGAAACGGCATAAAGAAGATTAGTGTATTCTGAATTTTATTTACAATATCCATGATCTGTCAAGTCGAAAAGGTTACATGGTTACAACTGTAACCTGTAACCGTTTGCAGGAAAGTATCCAGAAAAGCCATAAAACTTTTGGTTTTCTACTCACTTATTCGTACCTTTGCACCCAATTATGAGCGTAACGGAATTGATTCATCAAGATACGAAGGCGAAACGGTTCTCATTTGAGGTGCTGCCGCCGCTGAAAGGAACGGGTACTGACAAGCTGTTTGCCGACATCGACAAGCTGCGGGAGTTCGACCCCGCCTACATCAACATCACCACCCACCACTCGGAGTTCGTGTACAGGGAACTGCCCAGCGGACAGTTTGAGCGCCAGCGCATCCGCCGGCGTCCAGGCACCGTGGCCATTGCCGCCGCCATCCAGCAGCGGTACAACATCCCCGTACAGCCTCACGTGATCTGTAGCGGTGCGACGGTGGACGACATCGAGTATGAACTGCTCGACCTGCAGTTCCTCGGCATCCACGACCTGCTGTTACTGCGTGGCGACAAGGCGAAGGAGGACAGTCGCTTTGTGCCGACCCCCGGCGGTCATGCCCACACGACGGAGCTGATGCGCCAGGTGAAGCGCTTCAACGAGGGATTCTTCGCAGACGGCACGCCCATCAAAAACCCCGGAAGGGCGTTCGACTACGGCGTGGCATGCTACCCCGAGAAGCACGAGGAGGCCCCGAACCTGGAGATGGACATGCAATATCTGAAGGAGAAGCAGGATCTGGGGGCGCAGTATGCGGTGACCCAGCTGT